>JBDTAA010000079.1:0-6685 GCA_039924805.1 Cryobacterium sp. | reverse complement strand
CGCCCGTGCCGAGCACCGGCAGTCGGTCGGGGCGGGCCAGCGCCGCGCCGATGGCCGTGTACAGGCCGAGGCCGATCGACTGGAACGCCTGGGTGAAGCAGAAGCCGAACTCGTCGGGCACACTGAGGTGCGTGCTCGGGTAGCCCATGAAGTTGCCGGAGTCGATCGAGACGATGCGCTCCGCCGGCAAGAGGTCGTTGAGTGTGATGCTCAGCAGCCGGGGGTCGATCCGGTCGGCAGTCGAGATGTCGTCGACGGGCACGTCCTGCCACCGGGAGCGGTCTGCGATCAACGCCGCATTCTCCGGAGTGCGGTACTTTCCCGTGGCCGTGTCGTTCCCCGTGGCCGTGTCGCGCCGCAGCACGGCCAGCGTCTCCCGGGCCGTCGCCGCGCAATCGCCGAGCACGCCCAGGCGGATCGAACGGTTGGCCCCGAGCGCGTCGCCCTCGACGTCAACCTGAACCAGTGCGGTGCCCTCCGAGATCAGCGAGCCGTGGCGCGTGGTCCATTGGTTGAGCGCGCAACCCCAGCCGACGATGAGGTCAGCCCCGCGGATGAGCTCTGCCGCGAGCGGGGAGGAGAATCCGCCGGAGATGCCCAGCGAGAACGCCTCGCCCGCGAACAGGCCGTTGGCCACCGCGGAGGTGGCCACGAGGGCGCCGGCGTGCTCGGCCAGCCGGAGGATCTCGTCTCGCGCCGAACGCGCCCCACGGCCGGCGACGAACACGGGGCGCTCGGCGGCGAGGAGCAGTTCGACCAGGTCGTGCACGGCGTCGTCCGTCGGCTGCACCGGATCTGCGGGCGCAACAGCGGTTCTCAGGATCGGGAGAACCGAATCGGGTGTGCCCGTGGGTGCCGCGGAGGCCTGCACGTCGAGCGGCAGGTTCAATACAACCGTGCGCCGCTCGGCGACGGCCGTGCGGTAGGCCCGCACGGTGTCGGCGACCGCGGTTTCGGCCGAGTGCACTCGCTCGGCCACGGCGCCGACGCTTCGGGCGATGGCATCCTGGTCGATGCGGAAGTTGGAGCGCAGGTCGGACGCCGAGCTGTCCGCCGCGAGCACGATCAGCGGCGTGCGGCTCTTCGAGGCCTCGGTGATGCCGGTCATCGCGTTGGTCAGGCCGCAACCCTGGTGCAGGGTCACCACGGCGACCGTGCCGGACATCCGGGCGTAGGCATCCGCCATCGTGGCGGCCCCGCCCTCGTGCCGGGCGGCGACGAACGGCACGCCGTTTCTACGCAGCGCGTTGGTCACGTCGAAGTTGCCGCTGCCGACGACCCCGAAGGCGTGCCCGACGCCCAGCTCTGCGAGCGTTCGACCGACCAGTTGCGCGATGTTCATGACGTCCCTCTCGAGGGGTAAAAAGTCGTTGGGTGGTGGGCGGATGCCTCGCCCGGTGCCGCCGGCGCGTCTCGGGGAGGCGCCGGCGACGGGGGAACTACCGGCGCGTGCCCGAGGCGACCAGTTCGGGCGCCGGCAGGATGCCGCTCTGCTCACCCGATCGAGTCGATACGGACGCGACGATCACAGCGCCGACCACGGCGACGGCCGCGAACGCGTAGAAGTTGACCTCGTAGCCGAGGGCGGCGCTGGCGATGAAGCCGCCGATGATCGGACCCGTGATCGCGCCGATGCGTCCGACGCCGAGCGACAGGCCGAGTGCCGTGGGGCTCAGGCGCTGCGGGTAGTGCGTGGCGCAGAATCCGCCGACGAGGATCTGCGTTCCGACGCTGCCGAGCCCCGCGAACGCCACAAGCACGAACAACAGCGCAACCGGCAGGTTGAGGCTGATCAAGAAGATCGAGATGCAGGCCAGGACGAACGAGGCGGTGACGACCGTCTTGATGCCGATCCGGTCGGCGACCCAGGATGCGCCGATCGAGCCGACGATGGCGCCGAGGTTGAGCACCAGCAGGAAGGCGAGCGCGCTGCCCAGTTCGTAGCCGGCGCCGCGCATGATCTGCGGTAGCCAGGTGTTGAGGCCGTAGACGAGCAGGAGGCCGCAGAAGTTGGCGGCGGCGAAGAGCACGGTCGACCGGCGCCACCGGGAGCTGAACAGTTCGCTCAGGCTCGACTGCCTGGTCGGCGTTGCCGAAGCGGAGGCCGACGCGGAAGCAGAAGCGGCGGGCGTCTCGGTCGGGCGCTCGGTGACGATGTCTTCGTAGACCAGTCCGAACTGGTCGGACGTGGCCCGCGCCTCGGCGGGCGAGCGCCGGGCCGCGAGGAACGCGATCGACTCGGGGAGGTAGCGGTAGGCGATCGGCAGCAGGGTGACGAGCGGCAGGGCTCCGACCGCGTAGAGCCAGTGGAAGTCGAGCGCCGGGAGGGTGGAGATGGCGAGCAGGGCCGCGCCGACGCCGCCGACGGAGAATCCGCTGAACATGAGCGCGTTGGCGATCTGGCGACGCGACTTGGGCGCGTACTCGACGGTGAGGGCGATGCAGGTCGGCACGACGCCGCCGAGGCCCAGGCCGGTCAGGAAGCGCAGCCCCGCGAACACGGTCTCGTTCGGCGCGGCGGCCGTGGCGAGCATGCAGACGGAGAACCAGGCGATGCAGAACAGCATGATCTTGCGGCGACCGAGCACGTCGGTCAGCGCCCCAACGGCCAGCGCGCCGATCAGCATGCCGAAGAGCGCGAGGCTGCCGATCATTCCGGCGCGGGCCGGGTCGATGTCCCACGTCGGGTGGGCGAGCAGGGTCGGCACGGTCGCGCCGTACACGACGAGGTCATAGCCGTCGAAGACGATCGTGAGGAAGCAGAGCAGCAGGACAAGCTTCCCGCTCCGTTTCGGCAGGGACTTCGGCGCGGGTGTTGCGAGTGATTGCGTCATGAACTCTTCCTTGAGTTGGTAGGACGTGAGGTGGTGAGACGGACGGATTCGCCGAGTTTGACAGTTGCGGTCGAGATTGCCTGGCACACCGGGGGAACTCGACCGGAACGGTCAAGCTCGGCGCGCGGTGCGCGGTGGAACTCCCCCGCGGCCGCTTACACGGGCACCGATTCGGGCTCGGGAGCGGGGGAAGCGGCGGGAGCGGGGGAAGCGGCGGGGGCCTGGGCGGCAGCGGCAGCGGCGGGTTGCCACCGAACGTGGTGTCCGTCCGCTCCGTCCGCCCCCTCCGCTCCGGGGGCGGCCGCGCGCACGAGATCGAGCCGGGGCCGCACTGCCTCGGTACGCGCCGACGGCGGCTTACGCCGGCCGGCCCGGAACTGCACCGGCCAGGCGGCGCCGTCGCCCACGTATTCCTGCTCGGCGGCGGCGTGCAGGGTCCACTTGGCGTCGTAGAGGTGCGATCGGCCGAGGGCGCAGAGGTCCGCGCGGCCCGCCAGCAGGATCGAGTTCATGTCGTCGTACGAGGAGATCGCGCCGACGGCGATCACGCTGGCGCCGTACTTCAGCGCCACCTCATTGCGGATCCGGTCGGCGAACGGGGTCTGGTAGCTGCGCCCGTAGGCGGGCTTCTCGGCCTTGTCGACCTGCCCGGTGGAGACATCGATCGCGTCGGCGCCGTGGGCCGCGAACGCCTCGGCGATCACCACGGCGTCGTCCTCCGTGTTGCCGCCGGGGGCCCAGTCGGTGGCGGAGATGCGCACGCTCATCGGGCGTTCGGCCGGCCAGACCGCGCGCACGGCGTCGAAGACCTCGAGCGGATACCGCAGCCGGTTCTCGAGGCTGCCACCGTAGGCATCCGTGCGCTGGTTCGCCAACGGCGAGAGGAACGACGAGAGCAGGTAGCCGTGGGCCGCGTGCAGTTCGAGCAGGTCGAAACCGGCGGCGGCGGCGCGTTCCGCCGCGGCCACGAACTCGGCCAGCACGGCGTCCATCTGAGCCCGGGTGATCTCCCTGGGCGTCTCGCTGCCGGGCCCGTAGGGCAGAGCAGACGGGCCGACGATGTCCCAGCCCTGCTCGGCCGGCAACGGCTTGTCGATGCCCTCCCACATGAGCTTCGTGGAGCCCTTCCGTCCGGAGTGGCCCAGCTGCACGCCGATCCTGGCCGAGGACTCAGAGTGCACGAAGTCCACGATGTCGTGCCAGCTCTCCTGCTGCACCTCGTTGTACAGGCCGGTGCAGCCGGGGGTGATCCGGCCGGCGGCGGAGACGCACACCATTTCCGTCATCACCAGCCCGGCGCCGCCCAGGGCGAGTGAGCCGAGGTGCACGAGGTGGAAGTTGCCCGGCACCCCGTCGACGGCGGAGTACATGTCCATCGGCGAGACGATCACCCGGTTCTTCAGTTCCAGCTCGCCCAGCCGGTGCGGCTGGAACATCGCCGGGGCGGCCGAGGAATCCCCCTGGCGCTCGGCGAAGTCCTCCTCCACCAGCGCCGCGAAGCCGGGGTCGCGCAGCCTGAGGTTCTCCTGCGTGATGCGGCGGCTGCGGGTGAGCAGGTTGAAGCAGAACTGCACGGCTTCCTGCTCGCTGTACTGGCCGATGTTCTCGAACCACTCCAGGCTCGCCTGCGCGGCGCGCTGGGTCGACTCGACGACCGGCCTGCGCTCAGTCTCGTAGGCGGCGAGCGCCTCGCCGACGTCGGCGTGCTCGTGCAGGCAGGCGGCGAGCGCGAGCGCGTCCTCCATCGCCAGCTTCGTTCCGGAGCCGATGGAGAAGTGCGCGGTGTGCGCGGCGTCACCGAGCAGCACCACGTTTTCGTGCCGCCAGTGGGCGTTTCGCACCGTGGTGAAGGTGATCCACTTGGAGTTGTTGGAGAGCACCTCGTGCCCCTGCAGTTCCTCGGCGAAGATCTCCCGGATCTTCGAAATGGATGCCTCGTCGCTGATCCCTGGCGCGAACGTCTGGGAGGCGCTGGCCCCGAAGCCGGCCCGTTCCCAGACATCCGGGTGCATCTCGACGATGAACGTGCTGCCCGCGTCGGAGTAGGGGTAGCCGTGGATCTGCATGATCCCGTGCTCGGTCTCCTTGATGAAGAACTTGAACGCCTCGAACACCTGGGTTGTGCCGAGCCACATGTACTTGGAGGCGCGCGGGTCGAGGGTGGGCCGGAACGAGTCGGCGTAGCGGGTGCGGATGCCCGAGCCCAGCCCGTCCGCCGCCAGCACCAGGTCATAGTCGCCTGTGAGCTCCTCAACATCCGGCGCCATGCTCGAGAACCTCACGTCGACACCGAGGGCGATCGCGCGCTGCTGCAGCAGCCGGAGCAGTTCCTTGCGGCTCATCGCCGCGAAGCCTTGACCGCCGACCGTGTGCATTTCGCCCTTGACGTGCACGTCGATGTCGGTCCAGCGGGCGAACTGCCTCGCCATTTCCGCGGCAATGACGGTGTCGGCGCTGGCGATGCCGCCGAGCGTCTCGTCGCTGAAGACCACGCCGAAGCCGAACGTGTCGTCGGCGGCGTTGCGCTCCCAGACGACAATCTCGTGCTCCGGGTCGAGCTGTTTCATCAGGGCGGAGAAATAGAGCCCGCCGGGGCCCCCGCCGACTACCGCAATGCGCATGGGAATGCCTTTCTCAGGAAACGTCGGTGGTGTCGGTGACCGCGACCGGCTGGTCGCGCAGCCGGAAGTGCTGGAGTTTGCCGCTGTGGTTGCGGGGCAGGGAGTCGACGAAGGTGACGTCGCGCGGGTACTTGTACGGCGCGATGGTGGCCTTGACGAAGTCCTGCAGCTCACGCCGCTTGGCGTCGTCGCCGAGCACCCCGTCGCGCAGCACGACGAAGGCGCTCACGATGCATCCGCGCTCGAGGTCGGGCTTGCCGATCACGGCGCTCTCGACGACGTCGGCATGCTGTCCGAGGGCGGCCTCGACCTCCGGGGCGCCGATGTTGTAGCCCGACGAGACGATCATGCTGTCCGAGCGCGCCTCGTACCAGAAGTAGCCCTCCTCGTCGCGGCGGAACGTGTCGCCGGTGACGTTCCAGCCGTTGCTGACGTAGTTGCCCTGCCGGTCGTCGTTGAGGTAGCGGCAACCGGTCGGGCCGATCACGGCCAGTCGGCCGAGCTCATTGACGCCGGCCTCGTTTCCGTCGTCGTCGAGGATCATTGCCCGGAATCCCGGCACGGCCGTGCCCGTGGCGCCCGGGCGGATGTCGTCGTCGGCCGCGGAGATGAACACGTGCAGCATCTCGGTGGAGCCGATGCCGTTGATCAGCCGCAGCCCGGTCTGCTCGAACACCTCTTGCCAGACCGTCGCCGGCAGGTGTTCGCCGGCCGAGATCCCGCGACGGATGCCGCGCAGCAGCTCGGCCTTGCCGCCGCGCAGGATCGCCCGGTACGCGGTCGGGGCCGTGGAGAGCACGGTGACGCCGTGCGCGTGGCAGAGTTCGGCGAGCTCCAGGGGCGTGGCCCGCTCGGTCAACAGCGCCGAGGCCCCGAAGCGCAGCGGGAAGACGACGAGCCCGCCGAGGCCGAACGTGAACGCGAGCGGCGGCGATCCGGCGAAGACGTCGTCGACCGTGGGCTTCAGGATGAGCCTCGCGAAGGTGTCGGCGTTGGCGAGGATGTCCCGGTGGAAGTGCATCGTGACCTTCGGGGTGCCGGTGGTGCCCGAGGTCGGGCCGAGCAGGGCCACGTCGTCGGCCGCGGTTTCGACGTTGGTGAACTCCCCCGACTTCAGGGCGCAGCGCTGGGCCAGGTCGTCGGCATCCGTTCCGCCGTAGCCGAGCAGGCGCAGCCCGGGCCCGGCCAGGTGCAGCTCGTCGGCGAAGCGGTGGTCGCTGATGCCGATGA
>JBDTAA010000078.1:0-5116 GCA_039924805.1 Cryobacterium sp. | reverse complement strand
GACGCTCGAGCGCATCACGCAGGGCGGTGTGCTCGGCGAGGAGCGGGTCGGCGGCGAGAATTCCGGCGGCGACCTCCCTGGCTTCCGCGATGAGTTCCCCGTCTTTGGCTACTCGCACGAGCCGCAGGCTCGATCGCCCGCCCGACTGCACGCTACCGAGCACGTCGCCCTCCTGCCGAAGTTCGAGGTCGACCTGGGCCAGCTCGAAGCCGTCGAGCGTTGCCGCGACGGCTTCGACCCGCTCCCGGGCCAGCGAACCGGTCTGCGCCGACGTGACGAGCAGACAAAGGCCGGGCACTCCGCCTCGCCCCACCCGGCCGCGCAACTGGTGCAGCTGCGAGACGCCGAACCGGTCGGCATCCATCACCACCATGGCCGACGCGTTGGCGACGTCGACGCCCACCTCGATGACGGTCGTCGCGACCAGTACGTCGATCTCCCCGGCGGCGAACGCCCGCATGGTCTTGTCTTTTGCCTCGCTCGTCATCCGGCCGTGCAGCGGCGCGATCCTGGCTGCGGCGAGCGCCGGCTTACGGCCAAGCTCGGCCAGGAGCGATTCGACCGAGGTCGGGCTCGCTGCGTCAGGGCCGGCGACACCCGGCGTGGTGGCATCCGGTTCCAGGCTCTCGCCCTCCTCCGGCTCCTTCGGGGCGATGGCCGGGCACACGACGAACGCCTGGCGGCCAAGCGCGAGCTCCTCGGCGAGCCGGTCCCACACCCGCAGCGCCCACGCCGGTTTGTCCGCCAGCGGCACCACGAAACTCTGGATTCCGGCCCGGCCGGCCGGAAGCATGGCGATGGTACTCACGTCCAGGTCGCCGAACACCGTCATGGCGATGGTGCGCGGGATTGGCGTGGCCGTGAGGACGAGAACGTGCGGCGGGATGGCGCCCTTGAGGCGCAGGGCCTCCCGCTGATCCACCCCGAACCGGTGCTGCTCGTCGACGACGACGAGGCCGAGGTCGAAGAACGACACGGACTCGCCCAGCAGCGCGTGCGTGCCGATCACGATCCTGGCCTGTCCGGACACCATCCGCAGCAGGGCCCTGCGCCGCTCGGCCACCGGCAGCTGCCCGGTGAGCAGAACCGGCACGAGGTCGGCCGCGAGGTCGGGCCCGAGGGTGGCCACGATGGAGCGCAGGTGCTGCGCCGCGAGAACCTCGGTGGGCGCCAGGAGCGCGGCCTGTCCCCCGCTGTCGGCGACGGCCAGCATGGCCCTGAGCGCGACGACGGTCTTGCCGGAGCCGACCTCGCCCTGCACGAGCCGGTTCATCGGCGCCGTTTGCGCGAGGTCCCTGGCGATCTCGGCGCCCACGGTGTTCTGGTCGGCGGTGAGTTGGAACGGAAGGGCCGCGTCGAAGCGTTCGAGGTAGCCGCCGGGGACGGGAACCCTCGGGGTCGTGTGCCGCTCGCGGGCGACGCTGTGCTGCTGCACAAGGGCGCACTGCAGCACAAACGCCTCCGTGTACCGCAGGGTGTCCCTGGCCGCGTGCCAGTCCGCGTCGGACAGGGGGCGATGGATGCGTTCGAGCGCCGTGCCGTGCGCCAACAGGCCGCGTTCCCCACGCACGTCGTCGGGGAGCGGGTCTGGCACCGGGCCCAGGCTGTCGAGCAGGATCTCGATCGACTTCTGCACCTGCCAGCTGGCGACGGTGCCGGTCGCTGGGTAGATCGGGATCGGCGTCTCTGCCCACTTCTTGGCGGCCTGCGTGTCGACGGGTGCGGCATCCGCCTGGGCGTCGAAGAGCTCGTAGTCGGGGTGAGCCAGCTGCAGGCTGCCCCGATAGTCGGACACCTTGCCGGCGAAGATGCCGCGTACGCCCGGAGCGAGTTCGCGGGAACGCCAGGCCTGGTTGAAGAAGGTGAGGGTGAGGACGCCCTTGCCGTCAGAGATCTTCACCTCCAGGATTGACCCGCGGCGGGATTTCATCGTGCGTTCGCGCACCTCGAGAACCTCGGCAACGATGGTGACGTTCTCGTCGACGGGCAGCACGCTGAGCGCGGTGAGTTCACCGCGAAGGGCGTAGCGGCGAGGGTAGTGGCTGAGCAGGTCGCCAACGGTGGTCACGCCGAACGCCTTGGCGAGGGCACCGGAAGTGCGCCCACCCAACACGTTCGCCAGCTTGCTGTCGAGGCTCACGGCGGTTGAGGCTTCGGTGTAGCCGGCGGCAGCGTTGCCGGCTTCAGCGTTGCCTGCGTCAGCCGCCGCGTCCGATCCGGTCATACTTCGATCGTAGGCGGGGCCGACGTCATTCCTGCGTGTTCGCCGCCTTGGCAAGCTCGGCGAGTTCGGCTCGCACGAATTCCTCGCCGGGTCGTTCGGCGGCGAGGGCCTGCTGCATGGCGAGCGCCTCCGCGTTTCGCCCCAGGGTGCGCAGGCACCGGGCCACGCCCCACCTCCCGATGAATCGCTGCCCCGGCGTGCCCACGCGTGTGGCCACGGCGAGCGCCTGTTCGAACTCCCCGAGGGCCTCCGCCGCGCGGCCGGAGTCGTGCAGGTACCAGGCGAGGTTGTTGTGCAGGGCGACGCCCCACCGCCGGGTGCGGTCATCCGTGGCCTTCGCCAGAACCAGCAGGCCCTCGGCGGCCCATTCCTCCTCATGCCCGGCGTCGGAGACGGCCAGCATGTGCAGCGCGTCGAGCGCCAGGAACTGCGAGCCGGCGGATGCGGCCTCCCGCACGGCGAGCGTGAACAACGGAACCGAATCCTCCGGCTGCCCGGCCGAGCGGAGCAGCCGCCCGCGTTCGAGCGCAACGCGTGCCCGCACTCGTGCGGAAGGCGCATCGATGCCGTCAAGTACCGCGTGGCCCTCGTCGAAGTTACCCTGCAGCCCCAGTGCCCGAGCGAGTTGGGTGTGCAGTTCCGCCCTGGCGCCGGCGTCGTGGGCGAAGCCCTCTTCCGCGCGGCGAAAACGCTCGGCCGACGAGGCCGGGTCCGCGTAGTCCCAGAGGGAATCGAGAAGGGCCTGGCCGATCGGCGATGGGGCGTTCATCCGTCCATCCTGCATCACCCCCGGGCCCGAACGATAGGCTCGTCGGGAGATGACGCGAATTGTCGCCGGGTTTGCCGGCTCTCTGACCCTGGCCGTGCCGAAGGCAGGCACCCGACCCACCAGCGACCGTGTGCGTGAGGCGATTTTCTCCGCGCTCGACGCCCGCGACGTTGTGCGCGGAGCGCGGGTGCTCGACCTCTATGCGGGGTCGGGGGCGCTCGGCCTCGAGGCCGCCAGCCGCGGCGGACGCATCGTGACCCTCGTCGAGAACAGCTTCGGAGCCGCGCAGCTGTGCAAGAAGAACACCGAGGCCGTGCTGCGGGCTGCCCCCAAGCGGGATGCCCCCAAGATTCGCGTGATCGGGCAGGCGGTCCAGTCGTTCCTGACGGGAACGCCCGACGGCTTCGACCTGGTCTTCCTCGACCCGCCCTACGATCTGCCCGAGGCGGAGCTCGCCGGCAACCTGGCCGCCCTCGCCCCGCTTCTCGACCCGGATGCGCTGGTCATCGTGGAGCGCAGCTCCCGGTCCCCCGAGCCCGACTGGGGCCCCGGCCTCGCGCTCGAGCGCCGAAAGGACTACGGCGACACGACCGTCTGGTACGCCGAGGTCGCCGCGCCCTGACCTTGACGGACCATCCGCCCCGCCCCGGGTTTCGAGCTGTGCGGGTGCTGCGCCCGCGCGTCGCGGTAGGTCGCCGAGCCCCCGGCACCGGCGTCAGCCAGCGTCAGCCAGCGTCAGCCAGCTGCGCCGTCCCAGCCGCGGTAGGGGTCCCAGCCGTTCTGGGTGTGCGGAACGCCGTCTACGAGGATGACGCCGGGTGCGTCGGTGGTGACGCCGAGCGCGCGGAAGCCGCCCGGTAGCGGGGTTCCGGGCGGGAAGGTGGCAAGCAGGCCGTGGTCCTCGCCGCCGCCGAGGGCGAGCTCGATCCGTTCGCCGAGGGCCGCGGATTCGAAGTCGATGCCGACGCCGCTGGCCCTGGCCAGGCGGCCACCGTCCAGGGCGAGCCCGTCCGACAGGTCGAGCATCGCCGTGGCGCCGGCGCGGGCGGCCGAAGGACCACACTCCAGCGGGGGCACCGGGGTGAGCTGCGCGGCGAGCTGGGCGCCATGCGTCTCCCTGAGGGCGGCCGCGAGCGCGGCATCCGGGTGGCCGTCGGCGTCGATCGCGCGCTGGAACAGCAGTTCCAGGCCGGCACCGGCGTCACCGAGGTTCCCCGCGAGCGCTACCACGTCGCCTGGGCGCGCTCCGGAGCGCAGAACGGGCGCCCGCCCCTCGAGGTCACCAAACGCCGTCACGGCGATCGTCAGCACGTCGGAGGCCGACAGATCGCCGCCGACGACGCCACAGCCGGGTGCCAGGGCCTCACAGCAGTCACGCAGGCCGTCCGCGATGCCCTCGATGAGCGTGATCGGAGTGTTCGGCGGGGCCGCGATCGCCACGACGAGGGCGGTGGGCCTGGCGCCCATGGCCGCGACATCCGACAGGTTCGTGGCCGCGGCCTTCCAACCAAGGTCGTGCGGGGTCGACCAGGCGAGGCGGAAGTCCGGGCCGTGGATCATCATGTCCGTCGTCACGACGTACCGCCCATCGGGTGCGGCGAGCACGGCAGCGTCGTCACCCGGGCCAAGCAACTGCGCCGACGCGCTGGGCAGCCGCGGGAAGATCCGGGCAAGCACCTCGCCCTCGCTCAGCCCGGCGAGCGTCTCGATGCCGGCCTCGGTGTCGGCCTCGGTGTCGGCCTCGGTGTCGGCCGCTGTCGTGGCTCCCGTCGTCGATACCTTCGTTGATACCTTCGCGGCCGCAGCATTCGTCATGCATCAAACGGTAGCCTGAATGCGATGACTTCCCGATCCCTGGCCCTGCGCTCGACGGCCACCCTCGCACTCCTGGCGGCAACCGTCGGCCTCACCGGTTGCGCCGCGATCGTTCCGCTCGAGCCGGCGGCGGATGCAGTGAATCCGGGTTGTGCCGACGTCATCGTGCACCTGCCCGTGCTCGTCGCCGATCAGGCCGAACGCGAGACCAACGCGCAGGCGACCGGGGCGTGGGGCGATCCGACCGCCGTGCTGCTGCACTGCGGCGTGACCGTACCCGGACCGACAACGCTCCCCTGCCTGAGCAT
>JBDTAA010000077.1:0-6381 GCA_039924805.1 Cryobacterium sp. | reverse complement strand
GGCGCGGATGATCAGCCACGCGTTCTGCCGGCTGACGCGCTGGCCGCGGATGCCGAGGAACAGCGCCGGCGTGGACCTCCCCCGCACCGAGAGCAGCGGCCTGGCGCGCACGAGGTACGCGTCCATGGCCGCGCGGGCGTAGCTGCCGACGGGCACGATCCGCTGCTTGTCGCCCTTGCCGGTCAGCCGCACGACCTCCTCGTCGATCACGTCGTCGACGTTGAGGCTGACGACCTCCGACACCCGGGCGCCGGTCGCGTAGAGCAGTTCGAGCAGGGCCTTGTCGCGCAGCTGCTGCACCTCGTCGCCGTCGGTTGCGGCGAGGAGCGCGGCAACCTGCTCGATCGAGATCGCCTTGGGCAGGCGAGAGGCGAGCCGCGGCGGTTTCGTGTCGTGGGCGACATCCGTCTGCAGCACCGACTCCTCGAGCAGGAAGCGGTGCAGGCCACGCACCGTGGAGAGCATGCGCGCGATCGAGGAGGCGGTCAGCGGCGACTCCTCCCGTTGCCCGAGGAACCGCACGAACTCCGACACGTGCTGGGACGTGACGGCCTGCAGCTCGGTGAGCTCGTGCTCGTCCAGCCAGTCCCGGTAGACGGTCAGGTCGCGCCGGTAGGCGGCCACCGTGTTCGCCGCGAGCCCACGCTCAATCGAGACGTGCCGCAGGAACGAATCCACAGCCGCCTCGACGCTCACGAGGCGTCGGGCCAGTTCGACGGATGCCGCGGCCACGGCGTGTCGGCCGGGGCGAGGGTGGCCCAGCCGCGCGAGCGCGAGGCCTGCGCCGCGAGCACCCCCAGGGCGAGCGACGGGTTCTGCACCCGGCGCGCGAGCACGGCGTCGACGCAGTCGTCGAGCGGCACCCATCGGATTTCCATGTCGGCTTCCTCGTCCGTGCGGTCGAACGCGTCGTCGATCACGGAGAGCCCTCGGGCCAGGTAGATCCGGATGGCCTCGGTGCTGCCGCCGGGCGAGGTGTAGAACTCGGTCAGCACCGACCAGTCCGTCGCGGCGACATCGGTTTCCTCGGCCAGCTCGCGCCGGGCGGCCTCGGCCGGGTCTTCTCCAGGCTCGTCGAGCAGGCCCGCCGGGAGCTCCCACTCGCGCATGCGCACGGGGTGCCGGTACTGCTTGATCAGCAGCACGCGGTCGTGGTCGTCGATTGCCAGCACCGCGACGGCGCCGGGGTGGTCGACGTACTCGCGGATGATGGCGGAGCCGTTGTAGCCGAATTGGTCCCGGCGCACGCCCCAGACCTTGCCGGCGAAGGCGAGCTCGCTGCCGGAGACCGTGGCGAAGGCCGGTTCATCCTCCAGCGGAGGGTGACCGGCCGGTTCGCCGGTCGGCTTAGGCATCGTCGAACAGTCGGCTGGCCTTCTGGCGATCAAGGGCCGCACCGACGAGTCCGCGGAAGAGCGGGTGGGCGTGGCTCGGGCGCGAGCGCAGCTCGGGGTGCGCCTGGGTGCCCACGTAGAACGGGTGCTCGTCACGCTTGAGTTCGACGTACTCGACGAGGTGACGGTCGGGCGAGGTGCCGGAGAACCAGAGTCCGGCCTCGGCGATCTGCTCGCGGTACGAGTTGTTGACCTCGTAGCGGTGGCGGTGGCGCTCGGAGGCCTCGGGGGCGCCGTACATCTCGGCGACGAGGGATCCCTCGGCGAGCTTGGCCGGGTAGAGGCCGAGGCGCATGGTGCCGCCCAGGTCGCCGCCGGCGATGATCTCGACCTGCTCCTCCATGGTCGCGATCACGGGGAACTCGGTGTCGGTGTCGAACTCCGACGACGACGCACCGGTGAGGCCGGCCTTGTTGCGGGCGTATTCGATGACCATGCACTGCAGTCCGAGGCACAGTCCGAGTGTGGGGATCCCGTTCTCACGGGCGAAGCGCAGGGCGCCCAGCTTGCCCTCGATGCCGCGCACGCCGAAGCCGCCGGGAACGAGGATGCCGTCGAGTTCGCCGAGCATGTGCGCGGCGCCCTCGGCGGTCTCGCACTCGTCGGAGGGGATCCAGTTGATGGTGACCTTGGTCTGGTGCGCGAAGCCGCCGGCACGCAGCGCCTCCGTCACCGACAGATAGGCGTCGGGCAGGTCGATGTACTTGCCGACCAGGCCGATGGTGACCTCGTGCTTGGGCTCGCGCACGGCGTCGAGCACCGCCTGCCAGGCGGACCAGTCCACGTCGATGGCCGGCAGGTCGAGCTTGTTGATGATGTACGCGTCAAGGCCCTGGTTGTGCAGCATCGTCGGGATTTCGTAGATGCTGGCAACGTCGACCGCGTTCACGACGGCATCCTCGTCGACGTCGCACATGAGCGCGATCTTGCGCTTGTTCGATTCGGATACGGGCCGGTCGCTGCGCAGCACGAGGGCGTCCGGCTGGATCCCGATCGAGCGCAGGGCCGCGACGGAGTGCTGGGTGGGCTTGGTTTTCTGCTCGCCGGATGCCGCCATGAACGGCACGAGGGACACGTGCACGAAGAAGACGTTGTTGCGGCCGAGTTCGTGGCGCACCTGGCGGGCCGCCTCGATGAACGGCTGGGATTCGATGTCGCCGACTGTGCCGCCGATCTCGGTGATGATCACGTTCGGCTTCGGCTCGTCGTCGGCCTGCAGGCGCATTCGACGCTTGATCTCGTCGGTGATGTGCGGGATGACCTGCACGGTGTCGCCGAGGTACTCGCCGCGGCGTTCCTTGGCGATCACCTGCGAATACACCTGGCCGGTGGTGACGTTCGCGGCCTGGTTGAGGTTGATGTCGAGAAAGCGTTCGTAGTGGCCGATGTCCAGGTCGGTCTCTGCACCGTCGTCGGTGACAAAGACTTCGCCGTGCTGGAACGGGTTCATCGTGCCGGGGTCGACGTTGAGGTATGGGTCGAGCTTCTGCATGACGACCCGCAGTCCGCGAGCCGTGAGGAGATTGCCGAGGCTTGCCGCCGTCAGGCCCTTACCCAAAGAAGAAACGACACCACCGGTCACAAAAATGTGCTTGGTCGTGCCGTTTGAATTGTCCGCGCTAATATTTTCCACCACGGGCTTTGATCCTATCAGTAGCAAGTGATCCCGAGCCGCTCTGGGCGAGGGAGATGAGTTCGCGGGCGTGTTCGAGCCCGCTCGCCGAGTCAGGGAGTCCGGACAGCAGCCGTGCCATTTCGGCGGCACGCTCGTCGCCCGTGAGCTGTCGAACGCTGCTGGCGGTGACGGAGCCGTCGCTGCCCTTGACGACGCTGAGGTGATTGTCGGCAAACGCGGCCACCTGCGCGAGGTGGGTCACGACTATCACCTGCGACGTCTCGGCGAGCCGGGCGAGTCGCCGCCCGATCTCGATGGCCGCAGCCCCGCCCACCCCCGCGTCGACCTCGTCGAAGACGAACGTCGGCACCGGGTCGGCCTGGTTGATGACCACTTCGATCGCGAGCATGACCCTGGACAATTCGCCGCCGGATGCCCCGCGCGCCAGTGCCCGCGGTTCGGCGCCGGCGTGTGGTTGCAACAGGATCTTCACGAGGTCCCGCCCCGTCGCGGTGACCTCGTCACGGCTGTCGATTTCGACGATCAGGGCCGCGTCGGGCATGGCGAGGGCGCCCAGTTCGACCGTGACGGCCGCGCCCAGTGCGGCGGCGGCGGCGGTGCGGATGCTGCTGAGCCGGTCGGCGAGTTCCTCGACCAGGCGCCGGTCGGCATCGGCGTCGGCCGTCAGTAGTTCGATTCGGTCGGAGTCGCTGTCGAGTTCAACGAGCCGGGCGCTGCCGGTGTCGAGGAATTCGATCGCCTCGTCGAGGCCCCCGGCGTATTTTCGGGCGAGGCCGATCAGTTCGGCGCGGCGTTCCTGCACGATTTCGAGTTCGCGGGCGCCGTCGCCGTCGAGGCCGGCGAGGTAGCTGGAGAGCTGGCCG
Organism: Cryobacterium sp.; assembly: GCA_039924805.1. Classification (GTDB taxonomy): domain Bacteria; phylum Actinomycetota; class Actinomycetes; order Actinomycetales; family Microbacteriaceae; genus Cryobacterium. The sequence continues at coordinate 2,488 of JBDTAA010000077.1, read as the reverse complement.
GCGATGTCGGCGACGAGGAATCCGGCGTCGGCCAGCGCCTGGACCAGCGGCGGCAGGGCCGGGTCGTGTTCGGCAGCCCGGTCGAGCCGGCGACGGGCGAAGTCGAGCAGGGCGACGGCATCCGGCGCCCTGTCGGTGCTCTCCTCCGCGGAGAGCTGTTCCCTGGCCTCCGCAGCGGCGAGGCGCAGGTCTTCGAGGTTGCCGAGGCGTTCGGCGCGCGCGCCGAGCTCGGCGTCCTCGCCGGGTTGGGGCGCGATCGACTCGATTTCGGCGATGGCGCCGCGCAGCCCTTCGGCCTCGCGGGCGCGGAGTTCCTGTTCGGCCACCAGGCGGTCCAGTTCGGCCCGGTTGGCCTGCCAGCGATGGAACGCGTGCTGGTAGAGGCCGAGGGCCTCGGCGAGTTCGGCGCCGGCGTACCGGTCGAGGGCGCCGCGCTGGGCGACGGCCGACCGCAGGCGCACCTGGTCGGACTGGCCGTGCACGACGACGAGGTCGCCGCCGAGATCGCCCAGCACGCTCGCCGGGGCGCTGCGGCCACCGACGACGGCCCTGCTGCGGCCCTCGGCGGAGACCGAGCGGCCGAGGATGAGCTCCGGCCCGTCGAGGTCTCCCCCGGCGTCACGCACGCGTTCGGCGACGGCGCCGTCGGGGGAAACGAGCCAGCGGCCTTCCACCCAGCTCTGGGCCTGTCCCTGGCGCACGGTGCCGGCATCCGCCCGATCGCCGAGCAGTAGACCGAGCGCGGTGACGACCATGGTCTTGCCCGCGCCAGTTTCGCCGGTCACTGCCGTGAAGCCGGGGCCGAGGGGCAGGGTCGCCTCCGCGATCACGCCGAGGTCCCTGATCAGGAGTTCTTCGATCATGCCAGGCGCCTATTCACTGCCAACCGGGCCCCTCCAGCCCGTCACAGGCAGGTTGAACTTGTTCACGAGTCGGTCGGTGAACGGGCCGCGGTGCAGGCGGGCCAGGCGCACCGGCACCGGGGAGCGCCGCACGACCACGCGCGCGCCGGACGGCAGGTCGCAGAGGCGCCGCCCGTCCGCGCTCAGCACGGCGGTCCCGGGTGTGCGGGCCAGGATTTCGACGGCGAGGGAGGAGTCCGGACCGACCACGAGCGGCCGCGCGAAGAGGGCGTGCGCGCTGAGGGGCACCAGCAGCAGGGCGTCGAGGCTGGGCCAGACGACGGGGCCGCCGGCCGAGAAAGCGTAGGCGGTGGAGCCCGTCGGCGTCGACAGGACGACGCCGTCGCAGCCGAACGATGAGAGCGGGCGCCCGTCGACCTCGATGACGACCTCGATCATGCGCTGGCGGCTGGCCTTCTCGACCGTGGCTTCGTTGAGTGCCCAGGTCTCGTAAACGACCTCTGCCCCGACCTTGACGCGCACCGAGAGCGTCATGCGCTCCTCGACGACGTAGTCCCGCGACAGCACCCTGCGCACGGCTTCGCCCAGGTCGTCGCGTTCGCTCTCGGCCAGGAAGCCGACATGGCCGAGGTTGATCCCGAGCAGGGGCGCGGAGCATCCGCGTACCATCTCGGCGGCGCGAAGGATGGTTCCGTCGCCGCCGAGCACGACGACGAGCTCGAGGTCGGAGGTGAGCACGCCGTCGCCGAGGATGGCCAGCTGCCCCTCGAGCGACGGCTGGGAGGCGAGCACATCGGCTCGTTCCTCGCGGTCGAGCACGGGAACGGCGCCCGCGGCGATGAGCTGTTCGCAGACCGTGACCGCTGCGGCGAGCGAGTCGATTCGGCCGGTGTGGGCGACGACGAGGATGTTGCGTGGCGGTGCGGTCACAATCGTCACGCTCCCACCAGTGCTGGTATCCGGTCCATCCATTCTGTCGGATTGCTGCCCGACTTCGTGGTCATCCAGCACAGATACTCGTGATTGCCTGCGGTGCCCGCGATCGGCGAGGCGATGACCCCGTTCGTGCCGAGGCCCAGGTCCCAGCCGGCCCAGAGCACACTGGACACGGCATCGGCTCGGAGCGCCGGGTTGTGCACGATGCCTTCGCGGATGCCGCCGCGCCCGACCTCGAATTGGGGCTTGATCAGCAGCACGAAGTCGGCGCCGGGTTCTGCCGTCGCCACGAGGGCCGGCAGAACCTGGGTGAGGGAGATGAAGGACAGGTCGGCGACGACCAGGCTGGGGCGCTCGGCTACGCCGGAGACCGCGGCCACGTTCTCGGCGGTGGCGTTGCGCACGTTGAACCCCTCGACGAGGGCGAGCCGGGGCTCGAGCGCGAGCTGCGGGGCGAGCTGGCCGTGTCCGACGTCGACCGCGATGACCTGCGCCGCGCCGCGTTCGAGCAGCACCTGGCTGAACCCGCCGGTCGATGCGCCGGCGTCGAGCACGGTGCGGCCGGTGACGTCGAGGTCGAAGGCGTCGAGGGCCGCGATGAGTTTGTGGGCGCCGCGGCTCACGTAGTGGTCGGTCGCCGCGACCTCGATGAGCTGATTCTCGCGCACCTTGGCGGATGCCTTGACGAC
>JBDTAA010000076.1:0-3937 GCA_039924805.1 Cryobacterium sp. | reverse complement strand
GTGATGGTCTTGCCTTCGAGGGGGCCGTCCGTAAGCTTCGCGGTGTACGTGCCCGTTGATCCTGTAGCCATGCCTCCATTGTCCTCATGCGCGCCCAACTGGCAAGCCCCCACTCGGAGGCATTGGCGGCGATTCACGGGCGAAAACGCGTAAACCTGAGTGGCGCTCGATTAGGCAGGCACTCCATTCGTGTGTGTATGGTGTGCCTTGGCCTAACACCGCGGGCCGCCGTAATAAGAGGAGTCTGGTGCCAGGCACTAAGAAGCTGGTCATTGTCGAGTCGCCGACCAAGATGAAGTCGATCGCCCAATACCTGGGCGACGGCTACGAGGTACTGTCCTCGGTCGGTCACATCCGAGACCTGGTCGAGCCGAAGAACCTGCCTCCGGAACTCAAGAAGGGCTCCCTCGGCAAGTTCTCGGTCGACGTGGAGAACGGTTTCGAACCGTACTACGTCGTGTCCGACGCCAAGAAGAAGACCGTCGCCGAGCTGAAGCGCGCGATGAAGAACGCCGACGAACTCCTGCTCGCAACTGATGAGGACCGCGAAGGGGAGGCCATCGCCTGGCATCTCCTGCAGGTTCTCCAGCCCAAGGTCCCGGTCAAGCGCATGGTTTTCCACGAGATCACGAAGGACGCGATCCTCGAGGCGGTCGACAACACTCGTGACCTCGACACCGCGCTCGTCGACGCTCAGGAAACCCGGCGCATCCTCGACCGCCTCTACGGCTACGAGGTCTCTCCGGTGCTCTGGCGCAAGGTCGGCCCCGGCCTGTCCGCCGGCCGGGTGCAGTCAGCGGCAACGCGACTCGTCGTCGAACGCGAACGCGAGCGTCTCGCCTTCGTGTCGGCCTCTTACTGGGACCTGCTCGCCCGTCTCGCCGCATCGGCAGCCGCGACCGAGCAGGGCTTCGACGCGAAGCTCGTGCGCCTGAACGGCGAACGGATCGCCACCGGCGGCGACTTCGACGACTCCGGCCGGCTCAAGCCCACCGTGAAGGCCGTCACGCTCGACGAGGCCTCCGCTCACGCACTCACGGACGCCCTCCGGGAACCGGCCGTCGTCCTCACCGTCACGAAGGTGGCTTCCAAGCCGTACCGGCGCAGCCCGGCCGCGCCGTTTACAACGTCGACCCTGCAGCAGGAAGCGGCGCGCAAGCTCCGCTTCACCGCCCGCCAGACCATGAGCGTCGCCCAGTCGCTGTACGAAAACGGCTACATCACCTATATGCGTACCGACTCACCGTCGCTCTCGCAGCAGGCGATCACGGCGGCTCGCACGCAGGCGGTAGCTCTCTACGGCCCCGAGACGGTGCCGGATGCGCCCCGCCTCTACAAGGGCAAGAGCAAGAGTGCCCAGGAGGCGCACGAGGCCATCCGCCCGTCCGGCGACACGTTCCGCACCCCCGCTTCCCTGGCGTCGACCCTCCGCGGCAGCGATTTCAAGCTGTACGAGCTGATCTGGAAGCGCACAGTCGCCTCGCAGATGGCGGACGCCACCGGATCGACCGCATCCGTCACCATCTCCGCCGGCCCCACCGGCCCCGCAGCGCATCCCGTGGCATCGGGCGCCGTCGCCGAGTTCGCAGCCAGCGGCACCGTGATCACGTTCCGCGGTTTCATGCTGGCCTATGAGGAATCAGTCGACGAGGAGCGCAACGCGTCGACCGACCCCACCGAATCCAAGCTCCCGCCGCTGGCCGAGGGCCAGGTACTGACCCTCGCCGGGGTCGAGGCCAAGGGGCACGAGACCACGCCGGCAGCCCGCTACACGGAGGCGAGCCTGGTCAAGAAGCTCGAAGAGCTCGGCATCGGCCGACCGTCCACGTACGCGTCGATCATCTCGACGATCACCGAACGCGGCTACGTCACCCCGCGCGGACAGTCCCTCATCCCGAACTGGATCGCCTTCTCGGTCGTGCGCCTGCTCGAGGACTACTTCGGCGACCTCGTCGAGTACGACTTCACCGCCGAAATGGAAGACGACCTCGACCGCATAGCAGGCGGCCAGGCCGACCGGGTGGACTGGCTGACCAGCTTCTACTTCGGGTCTGATAAGCACCGCGGCCTCCGCCAGGTCATCGACAACCTGGGCGAGATCGACGCGAAGAGCATCAACTCGCTGCCCATATCCGAGGACATCACCCTGCGGATCGGCAAGTACGGGCCCTACCTCGAGGTCATCGACCCCGATGCCGGACCGGATGCGCCGCCGCGCCGGGTCAACATCCCGCCGGAGCTCGCGCCGGATGAGCTCACCCCCGCCAAGGCCCGTGAGCTGATGGACGCGCCGGTCATCACCGACCGCGTCATCGGCCTGAACCCGGACAACGGGAAGACCATCGTCGCCAAGGATGGCCGGTTCGGGCCGTATGTGACCGAGCTTGAGCCGGAGCCCGAGGCCCCGGCCGCCGAGGACGCCCAGGCGGCCCCCGCCGAGATCGTCGATGCCGCCACCGGTGAGGTGACCGCGGCCAAGCCGAAGAAGAAGGCGCCGGCCAAGAAGAAGGTCGCCGCGGTCAAGCCGCGCACGGCATCACTGTTCAAGTCGATGGACATCGCGAACGTCGACCTTGACACCGCGCTGCGCCTGCTCGACCTTCCCCGCGTCGTCGGGACCGACCCGGAATCCGACGCCGAGATCACCGCGCAGAACGGCCGCTACGGCGCCTACCTGAAGAAGGGCGTCGACACCCGCTCACTGCCCGGCGGCGAGGACCAGATCTTCGAGATCGACCTGGCCGGCGCGCTCGAGCTGTACGCGCTGCCCAAGTACGGCGAACGCCGGGCGTCGAGCGCGCTCAAGGAATTCGAGACGCCCGACCCGGACAGCGGTAAGGCGATCAAGATCAAGGACGGCCGATTCGGCGCCTACGTCACCGACGGCACGACCAACGCGACGATCCCGAAGGCCGAAAGCGTCGAGGAAGTCGACTTCGATCGGGCGGTGCAGCTGCTGGCCGACAAGCGGGCCAAGGGTCCCGTCGTGAAGAAGACGGCCGCGAAGAAGGCGCCGGCCAAGAAGGCCGCGCCGAAGAAGGCGCCGGCCAAGAAGGCCGCGGCCAAGAAGACTGCCGTGAAGGAGTCAGGCGCCACCACGACCGTGCGCAAGGCCGTTGTGCGAACCCCTGCCCAGAAGGCGGCGACCGCTGCCAAGGCCGCCGCGACCAGGGCGGCCACCGCGGCCGCGAAGGCAGCACAGGGCGCCTCGCCGTCGTGACCGGGCTGTTCATCACCCTCGAAGGCGGCGACGGGTCTGGGAAGTCGACCCAGGCCCGGCTGCTCACCGATTGGCTCGAGGCGCAGGGCAGGGGCGTCCTTCGCACCCGCGAGCCCGGCGGAACGGATGTGGGCGTCGAGATCCGTGAAATCGTGCTGCACCACCGCGGCGAAATCGCCCCGCGCGCCGAGGCCCTGCTCTACGCCGCCGACCGTGCACACCACATTGCGACGAAGGTGAGACCGGCCCTGGCTCGCGGCGACATCGTGATTCAGGATCGTTACATCGACTCATCGGTCGCCTACCAGGGGGCCGGACGCGTGCTTGAGCGGGGTGAAGTGCGCGACCTGTCGCTCTGGGCGACGGAGGGACTCCTGCCCCACCTGACGATCCTGCTCGACCTCGACGAGACCGTCGCGCGGGGTCGACTCGACGCTGACAACAAGCGCTTCGACCGCCTCGAGGCGGAGAAGAACGAGTTCCACGCGCGCGTGCGGGCAGCGTTCCTCGAACTGGCCGCCGCCGAGCCGGACCGCTTTCTCGTTGCCGATGCCGCGGCTCCCGTCGCGACGATCGCCGAGACCATCCGCGCCCGCGTCGCGACGCTGCTCTAGACGATATGAGGGTGTCCGGCTCTTGAGGCTGGGGCCTCCGTTCAGATATACGTGGGTTACCGACCTTGGAGGGTTGGCCTATCCACAGCTGAATTTTGGAGGC
>JBDTAA010000075.1:0-4397 GCA_039924805.1 Cryobacterium sp. | reverse complement strand
AGATGATGAACGGGATCGGCCGAATGAAGTTCACCAGCAGGTTCAGCACCATGAACACCGTGCGGTTCTCGAGGATGTTGCCGGCGCGGCTCGGGTAGAGCCCGAGCCCGACCAGGAGCCCGCCGAGGCCTCCGAAGAACAGGGTGAGGCCGACGATGTAGAGGGTTTCCCCCGCTGCCGTCCACAGCTCAGGCATCAGGTCGATGAGCGCATCCATCAGCGCACCTCCGTGACGGTCGTCAGTTCTCGAATCCGGCCGAGCACGTCGTCGACCACGCCGTCATCCGCGTTGAGGCTCAGGGTCAGATGCCCGAACGGACGGCCCTGGATCTCATTAATGCCGCCGTAGATGACCTCGAAGGCCACGCCCGCACGGACCAGCTCCGCGAACACCGCCTGCTGGTCGACGCCGGCGTCTCGGAACGACAGTGTGACGATGCGGCCCTGGTGGCGCGCTCGCAGCACGGCGAGCTCGGCGGCGGTCGGCACGCCCTTGACGACGGTGCCGACGAACCGGGCGGATGCCGGGTGCTGCGGGTTGGAGAACACGTCGAAGACGTCGCCGCGCTCGATGACTCGTCCCTGGTCCATCACGGCCACCTTGGTGGCGATGGTCTGGATGACGTCCATCTCATGGGTGATCACGATGATGGTGACGCCGAACTCCCGGTTGATTCGCCCCAGGAGGGTGAGCACCTCGTGGGTGGTCTCCGGGTCAAGGGCGCTGGTGGCCTCGTCGGCGAGGAGGATGCTCGGCTCGGTGGCGAGGGCCCTGGCGATCCCGACGCGCTGTTTCTGGCCCCCGGAGAGCTGGTCGGGGTACGCGCGCGCCTTGTCGCTCAGGCCCACGAAGTCGAGCAGTTCGGCGACGCGGGCCTGGCGCTCGGCCTTGGGGCGCCCGGCCACCTCCAAGGGGTAGGAGACGTTCCCGGCCACGGTGCGGGAATCCAACAGGTTGAACTGCTGGAAGATCATCCCGATCCCGAGGCGCACCTCGCGCAGCTTGCGCTCCGGGAGCCCGGCGATGTCCTGCCCATTGATCAGGATCTCGCCGCCGGTCGAACGTTCGAGCGCGTTCACCAGGCGCACGAGAGTGCTCTTGCCCGCCCCCGAGTAACCGATGATGCCGTACACGTCACCTGCCTCGACGTCGAGACTGACACCGTCGATTGCGACGACCGGGGCGCCGGTCTTGGTGGTGGCCGGGTAGACCTTGGACACGTCACGCATGCTGACGACGGGCATATCGGTTTCCTTACGGAGAGAGACGGACGCTATTTCTGGGCCGCGGTGTCCTTCTCGACGGCCTTGAGCGACTTCTCGAGGTCGCTCACCGGGGTCGTCACGAGCTGTGCGCTGCCGCCGGAGACGGCGAGGAGGCCAGCCTGAACCTTCTTGCTCTGCTGGAAGATCTCGACGAGCTTCTTGTATGTCGCGTTGTCCTTGTCCTCGGCGCGGGCGGCGAAGACGTTCACGTAGGGCAGCGCGTTGGGGTCGGTGGGGTCGTCCTTGGCGATGGCGTCTGAGAATTTCAGCCCGGCCTTCTCCACGAAGTCGTTGTTGATGATCGCGGCGGCGACGTCCGGCAGCGAGGTCGTCGTGAGCGACGCCTCGAGGGCCTTCACCGTGACCTTCGACTTCGTCGTGTCGATGTCGTCAAGGGTGGAGAAAATGGTGCCGCCGTCCTTGAGCACGATCAGCTTGGCCGATTGCAGCACGAGGAGCGAGCGGGAGAGGTTGCTCGGGTCGTTCGGCACCGCGACGGTGTCGCCCTTCTTGATCCCGCCGACGCTCTTCACCTTGGTCGAGTACAGTCCGAGCGGGTAGATCGCCGTGGCGCCGATCGGCGTGAGGTCCTGCTTGGTCGACACGTTGTAGTCGGCGAGGTAGACGATGTGCTGGAACTGGTTCAGGTCGATCTCGCCCTCGGTCAGCGCCGGGTTGGGCTGCGGGTAGTCGGCGAAGTCGACGATGTCGACCTCGATTCCCGCGTCGGCGGCGGCTAGCTTGTAGTCGGCCCAGTACGGGTCGCTCGCGCCGACGACACCGATGGTGACGACGTCGTCCTTCGCGCCGGCAGCGCCTGCGCAGCCGGCAAGCAGCGCCACGATCGGCAGGACCGCGAGGGCGGCCAGCAATGTCTTCTTCGTCTTCTTCACGGTATGTATCCCCTTCGCTGTGCATGTAGGTGCCCCGCGGACATGCGGGCACAGCAATACCACGGGGCGAAACGGTGGGGGGCTGTGCCGCGACGTCGCAGGGCACACCTCAACGATAGCGACGGATCCTGCGCGTCGCGGGCACCCACGACACACGCCGTCACAGGATCTGCGCGATCAGCTCCCGACGAGCTCGGAAAGTTCGAGCCAGCGCGTTTCCAGGCCGACCACGGTGTCCTCGAGCGATGAGAGCTCGGCCGACAGCACGCCGAGCCCGGTGTAATCCGACTGGTCGTGTGCGGCGAGGGACTCGTGCAGGGACTTGATCCGGTCCTGTGCCTTGACGACCTTGCGGCCGGTCGAGGCGAGTTCTTTCTGCGCGTTGCGGAGCTCGGCGCCGCCGACGGCGAGCCGGCCCTTCTGGCCGGCGGCCGACCCGGATGCCTCCGTCGGGGAACCGATGGAGCCGCCCGAGGCGCCGGAGATCTGCTTTTTGCGCAGCTGCAGGTACTGGTCGACGCCGCCGGGCAAGTGGCGGAAAGCGCCATCCGTCACGGCGTACTGGTTGTCGGTGACCCGTTCGATCAGGTACCGGTCGTGCGAGACGACGAGGAGCGTTCCGGGGAAGGAGTCGAGCAGGTCTTCCATGGCGGCGAGCATGTCGGTGTCGAGGTCGTTGGTGGGCTCGTCGAGGATGAGCACGTTCGGCTCGTCGAGCACGATCAGCAGCAGCTGCAGGCGGCGCTTCTGTCCACCGGAGAGGTCCTTGACCTTCGTGGTCAGCTGGGCGCTCAGGAAGCCCATCCGCTCGAGCATCTGGCCCGGGGTGATCTCCTTGCCGCCGGCGATGTACGACGTCTTCTGCCGGCCGATGACCTCGCTGACACGGTCATTCTGGATGTCATCGAGCTCGAACAGCTGCTGGGTGAGAACGGCGACCTTGATGGTCTTGCCGCGCTTGACCTTGCAGCTGGTGGGCAGCAGGGTGCCGGCAACCAGGTTCAGCAGCGTCGACTTGCCGGCGCCGTTGACGCCCATGATGCCGGTGCGCTCGCCCGGCGCGATCCGCCAGGTGATGTCGTTGAGCACGGTCTTGTCCTCGAACTTGACGGTGACGTCGATGAGGTCGACGACATCCTTGCCCAGTCGCTGCATGGCCATCGACTGCATCGAGACGGTGTCCCGGGGCGGCGGCTCGTTCTCGATCAGTTCGTTGGCGGCGTCGATGCGGAACTTGGGCTTCGCGGTGCGGGCAGGGGCTCCGCGGCGGAGCCAGGCCAGTTCCTTCTTCATCAGGTTCTGCCGCTTGGACTCGGAGGCGGCGCTCATCCGGTCGCGTTCGACGCGCTGGAGGATGTAGGCCGCGTAGCCGCCCTCGAACGGTTCGATCAGGCGGTCGTGAACCTCCCAGGTCATGTTGCAGACCTCATCGAGGAACCACCGGTCGTGAGTGACGACCACGAGACCGCCGGAGTTGGTCGCCCAGCGGGTCTTGAGGTGGCCTGCCAGCCAGGAGATGCCTTCGACATCCAGGTGGTTGGTGGGCTCATCGAGGAAGATGACGTCATGGTCGCCGATCAGCACCGCGGCCAGGGCCACGCGCCGGCGCTGCCCGCCGGAGAGGTCGTCGACGAGGGCGTCCCAGGGAATGTCGCGCACGAGTCCGGCGATGACGTCGCGCACCTTGGCGTCGCCCGCCCAGACGTGCTCGTCGATTCCGCCGACGATGGTGTGGCCGACCGTCTGGCCGGATGCGAGGTCGTCGGCCTGGTCGAGCATGCCGATCGTGACGCCGCGACGCCGGGTGACCCGGCCGGAGTCGGGCTCCATCCGGCCCGCCAGCAGGCGCATGAGGGTGGACTTGCCGTCGCCGTTACGGCCGACGACGCCGATCCGGTCGCCTTCGTTGAGACCGGCGGTGACGCTGTCGAAGATGACGCGGGTAGGAAATTCAAGGTGCAGGGACTCGGCCCCGAGCAAATGTGCCATAGCTTTCCACTTTAGCTGGCGTGGCTGTGAGCCCCGCGCGCGCCAGTCGAGGCCCGCCGCCACCGGTGGTCGAGCCCGTCGAGACCCCGTCGAGACCCAGTCGAGACCCCGCCACCACCGGTGGTCGAGCCCGTCGAGACCCTCCTCGAGCCGCGCAGCACCGTCGGTTTCGGCCGCCTGACCCGCGGGGTGTACCCGTTGCGGGGGTCTCAACACACGCGACCACCGGGCCGGGCTGACCGTCCGCGG
>JBDTAA010000074.1:0-2138 GCA_039924805.1 Cryobacterium sp. | reverse complement strand
GCGACGTAACCGAACACGCCGAGCGCCACGATGGCCGCGCCGAGCGCCCCGTCAGGCACGGAGATATCGTCGGTGAACTTACTTGCGGCACCGCGGTAGACGAAAAATCCGCCGATCACGACCACGAAGAGGCCGAGCAGGACCAGCACCAGAATGCCTCCGGGCAGGCCCAACAGCGTCGCGGTGGAGTCCTGTGTGGTCTTGGCCGCATCCGACGAGGCGCCGCTGGCGAACGTGTACGCCGTTCCGGCGATGGCCAGGTAGGCGATGCCCTTGCCCAGCTCGATGAGCCGATGTGCCCACTTGCGTTTCGGGTCCCGGGCCGGCACGAGGAACGCCTGCACGACCTGCCACAGCCCGAGCGCGACCAGGCCGATCACGACGACCCAGAGCACGAACACTCCGCCGGTCGTTGCGGCGAGCTGCCCGAGCGCTCCCGACTGGTCCGCCTGTGCCCCGCCGGTGCCGGTCGCGACACCGATGGCGATCAGCCCGATCATCAGGTGCAGGAGACCGTTCACGGCGTACCCCACCCGGGCCAGGGTTCGGAACGGGGTGCTGCCTTCTGCCTTGCGTGCCGCCTTACGGGCCGTTCGGGCCGCCGAATCGCTCATCATTTTCTTAGATTAGCCCTCGGCCGGCCCGGAGGGACAGGGGGAACGCCGGTGACGGAGCCGCGCGGATTCGGGTACCGTAGAGGGAGCCCGTTGCGCAGTTTCGCGGCGGCAATAATCTGAATAGAGGAGGCCGGCCATGGACATCGACCTCGGTATGTTGCGGCAAATGGAGCGCGAGAAAGAGATCCCCTTCGAGGAACTCGCGTTGATCATCGAGCAGGCAATCCTGACCGCCTACCTGAAGCACATCCACCCGGGTGAGCCGATGAAGCAGGCCGTCGAGGAAGAGCCGGGTGCGCGCGTCGTACTCGACCGCAAGAACGGCCACATCACGATCTTCGTGCCGGAGCACGATGACGAGGGCAACATCATCGGCGAGGGCGTCGACGACCCGACCGACTTCGGCCGGATTGCCGCATTCGCGGCCAAGCAGGTCATCAACCAGCGTCTGCGCGACATTGCGGATGACGCGGTGCTGGGCCAGTTCCGCAGCCGCGAGGGCGAGATCGTCGCCGGAGTCATCCAGCAGGGCCCGAACCCCCGGATGATCCACATCGACCTCGGCACCGTCGAGGCGATCCTTCCCCCCGAGGAGCAGGTCCCGGGCGAGAGCTACACGCACGGTTCGCGCATCCGCGTGTACGTCACGGCCGTCGGCAAGGGCCTCAAGGGCCCCCAGATCACCGTGTCGCGCACGCACCCGTCGCTCGTTCGTCGGTTGTTCGCGCTCGAGGTTCCCGAAATCGCCAGCGGCGTTGTGGAGATCGTCTCGCTCGCCCGCGAGGCCGGCCACCGCACGAAGATCGCGGTTCGCGCGACGGAGCCCGGCGTCAACGCCAAGGGTGCCTGCATCGGCGAACTCGGCCAGCGCGTGCGCGCCGTCACCGCCGAACTCAACAACGAGAAGATCGACATCGTCGACTACTCGCCAGACCTGGCCACGTTCGTGGCCAGTGCGCTGTCGCCCGCGAAGGTCACCAGTGCCTATGTCATCGACGAGTCGATCAAGGCCGTTCGGGCGCTTGTACCCGACTACCAGCTGTCCCTCGCCATCGGCAAGGAGGGCCAGAATGCCCGCCTCGCCGCCAAGCTGACCGGCGCCAAAATCGACATCCAACCTGACAGTATTCTGGAGGACGCCGAATAGGGGGTACGATGGATCCCGTTAGAACGTGCATTGGATGCCGTTCACGCGCACCTCGGTCCTCACTTCTGAGGGTTGTAGCCCGGGAATCGGAACTCGTGGTGGATGAAACCGCCACACTACCTGGTAGAGGCGCGTGGTTGCATCCCACCGCCGCGTGCTTCCAGGACGCACAGCGGCGACGCGCCTTCGGGCGTGCCCTCCGCGTGACCAGTTCCCTGGACGCGAGACAACTAGAGAACAGGCTGAATGGCTAATGGATAACTAATGAGCGGCTCGAAATGAGACCCGTCCGTTACTAACGGTCTGCCCCTTTCCGGGTGCAGGCCCGGAACAGGAGAATTGTGGCTGCAAAACCACGCGTACACGAGATCGCA
>JBDTAA010000073.1:0-8266 GCA_039924805.1 Cryobacterium sp. | reverse complement strand
GAGCGGCACTTTGGGCGCACGCGCCGCGGTTGGCTGGGCAGGGCTAGGCGCGCAGGGTGACCGGTTCGGCGAGCGCCCAGTCGCGCACGAGGTCCTCCCGCACGGCGACCCCGGTGCCCGGCCCGGTGGGAACCGCCAACTGCCCGGCGTGCTCCCCCGTGCCGAGAACGAAGGGTTGCTCGACGAGGTCCTCCGCGTAGTAGCGGTCACTCGCCGACGTGTCGCCGGGCAGAATGAAGCCCGGCAGCGCCGCGAGCGCCACGTTGGCCGCTCGGCCGATGCCCGTCTCGAGCATCCCGCCGCACCACACGGGCACCTCGTGCGCGACGCAGAGGTCGTGGATGCGCACGGACTCGAGGTAACCGCCGACCCGGCCGGGCTTGATGTTGATGATGGAGGTCGCCCCGCGCTCGATCGCGTCGAGCGCCACGTCGACGCCGACGATCGACTCGTCGAGGCACACCGGCGTGCTGATGGCCCTGGCAAGCGCGACGTGCGCCCTGATGTCCTCCTCGACGAAGGGCTGTTCGATCAGCACGAGGTTGAACGCGTCGAGCTGGCGCAGGTGGGCGATGTCGGCGGCCGTGTATGCGGTGTTGGCGTCGACCTGGAGCAGCATGTCCGGACCGATCATCTCCCGCACCATGGCGACCGGGCCGATGTCCCAGCCCGGCTTGATCTTGAGCTTGATTCGGCGGTAACCCTGTTCCACGTAGCCGGCCACCTCGTCGAGCAGCGTGTCGAGGTCTGGGCTGATGCCCACCGAGACGCCGCAGTCGACCCAGTCGGCGACCGCGCCGAGGTAGCTCCCGAACGAGGTGCCGGATGCGCGCAGCTGCGCGTCGAGGACGGCCGCCTCGAGCGCTGCCTTCGCCATCCGGTGGCCAACGACGAACGCCGTGAGCGGGCCGACGGTTTCGGCCGTTACATCGGTGGCCCGCAGCAGGGCAGGAGCAAGGTAGTTACGGATCACGTGTTCGGCGCCGTCCACGTATTCGGAGCTGTAGAGCGGCCCCTCCATGGCGACGCACTCGGCCCAGCCCTCTACCTCGCTCGTGCGCACGTGCACGAGCAGGAGCACCCGCGTGGTCTGCCGGCCGAACGACGTCTCGAACGGGCGCACGAGCGGCATGGCCACCCGGTGCAGCGTGATCGATTCAAGTTTCATGCTGGGCTGCCTTCAGCGGGTGATTGGGGGTGATCGGCGGGATCGGCCGGATCGGCCGGGTCGGCGGTGAAGACGTAGTCGTTGTCGGCGTTCAGCTCCGGCCGGAGGCCCCGGTCCATCGCCGCGTTGAACATCACCCTCGACTCCTCACGCAGCAGCCTGGCGGCGTTCGGATCGTCGGCCCGCAGGTGCTCGAAGTCGACGTCGAGCGCAAGCCGGTCGCTCGTCGACCAGACCGGCTGTGGCTCACCGGCGAGCGCCCGGCGCACGCGCACGGAATCCAGCCGCCACTTCACCTCGAACCGATCGCTGCGGTCGCTGCCGCTCACCGCGTCGTCGAGGCGCCCGTAGAAGTCCGGCAGAAACTTGACCACCTCCGCGCCGAGCTTGATCAGGTTGAAGTGGGCGTTACGGCGGATGAGCGGGTCGAAGGTCCACCGCATGTCGGCGACGCCCTGCTGCAGGCACACCGCCCGCTGGAACAGTTTCAGGGCATAGCCGACGCCGCCGCTGCGCCGCCACGGCACCACGGCCGACATGTGCGAGTGCACGTGGATGCCCTCGGACCAGCCCAGGAATCCGAGCGTCGCGCCGACGGGCTTACCGCCGGCGGTCGCGATCAGCACGGTGTTGCCCGCGTAGTCCAGCGCGAGCAGCATCGAGCGGTCGGGGCTGCGGCCGGGACCCCAGGTGCGCTCGAACAGGCCGATGATGGCCTTCATATCGGCGGGGTCCGCCATCCGCACGACAACGCCGGCGGCGTCGGCCGCCGCCTCGGCGTGACGGCCGGCTGCCGCGACGAGCTCCGGATCAACAGACATGCAACGAGTAGACCACATCCGGGCCGTGCAGCGTCAGCCCCGTCGTCGCTTTCGAAAACGACGGACATCTGCTGTGAAATGGCCACATCCGGGCGGCGCGAGGCCCGCGCAGGGCGAATCTCCGTCAGATTCGGGCACGTGTGTTGCTAGTGGCCGCGGCCCGACAGCACATCGGCTATGGCCGCGACCGGGGAGGTCGTGCGGCGCCGGGCCAGCTCGGCCCGGTCCGCCCCGGAATAGGCCCGGTACAGCGCGTGCACGGCGAGCCAGCGCAACGGCTCCGGCTCCCAGTTGCGCACCCGATGGTTCACCCAGGGCAGCCCGGTGAGACCACTCTGCGGTCCCAGGATGAGGTCCCGCAGCGTGCGGCCGGCCAGGTTCGTCGTGGTCACCCCGGTGCCCACGTATCCCCCGGCCCAGGCCAGGCCGGTGCCGCGGTCGAGGCCCACCGTGGCCGCCCAATCCCTCGGCACGCCGAGCACACCCGACCAGGCGTGGTCGATGGCGGCGCCCGTCGTGGCCGGGAAGAAGCGGGTCAGGATGCCGCGCAGCGCCTCCACCGTGCTCGCCGGGGTCTGCCCGTCCGAGTCCGTCTGGGAGCCGAACCGGTACGGCACGCCCCTGCCGCCGATCGCGATGCGGTCATCGGCCGTGCGCTGCGCGTACATGTAGGCGTGGGCCATGTCGCCGAGGGTTTCGCGGCCGTCCCAGCCGATCCGCTCCCACACGTCGGCGCCGAGCGGCTCGGTGGCGATCAGCGACGAGTTCATCGGCAGCCAGGCGCGGTGCAGCCCCTTCAATCCGGCCGTGAACCCCTCCGTCGCGCGCACCACGTAGTCCGCCTCGACCGTGCCCCGGTCGGTCTCGGCGCGGTGCGGCGTGATCTCGCTCACGGTGGTGTCCTCGTAGATCTCCACCCCGAGCGCCGCAACCACCCGGGCCAGCCCGAAGGCAAGCTTGGCCGGTTGGATCCGGGCACAGTGCGGATGCCACATCGCCCCGGTCGTTCCGACCACGTTTATCCGGGCGGTGGCCTCCCGCTGCGACAGGAGCTGCACGTGCGTCCCCGGCCAGGCCTGCTCGGCGCGCGCGGCGGCCTCCAACCGGCGCTGCTGCGGTTCGTCGTAGGCCACGGTGAACTCGCCGCCCTTCACGATGTCGGCGTCGATGCCCTCGGCCGCGGCGACCCGGATCACCTCATCGACGGTCTCGTTCATCGTGGTCTGAAAGCGTGCGGCGGCCTCGTTCCCGTGCGACTTCACGTACTGCTGGCGGCCACCGGTGATCGAATTGGTGAGCCAGCCGCCGTTCCGCCCGGATGCCCCGTAGCCGGCGAAGCGCTGCTCCAGGATGACGACGCGGAGGGCCGGGGCGGCCTTCTTCAGGTAGTACGCGGTCCACAGCCCGGTGTATCCGGCGCCAACGATGCAGACGTCGGCGCGAGTGGAGCCCGGCAGCGCTCCCCGGGCCGCCGGTCGCCCAATCTGGTTCCACCAGAACGACACGTCCCCGTTGATCACGTCAGCCCCTCACCGCGAACACGCAGTCGTGGTCGCTTGGACGTCGTCTTGGTGACCACAACTGCGTTTTCGCGGGGGCGAGGCGGAGGCGGGGCGACGCGGGGGCGGGGCGATCACGGGCGGGCTGCCTGGCGCTCCTGGAGACCCCACGGCTGGCCATAGCCACCCTCGGACTCCGGCGCGGCCATCAGGTCGAGGAACGGTTTCGCGTCGAAGGCCTCCGGTCCGAGCACGCCGATGCCGCCCCAGGTGCCGGCGGCCAGCAGTTCGAGGGCGATGACGGGACCCAGGGCGGTCTGCCAGACGACGCACTGCGCGCCGTACTCGGCCATCGTCCACCCGTTGTCGGCCACGTGGTACAGGTACACCTCACGCGGGGCGCCGTCCAGGCCGGTGCCGGTGACCCACACACCGGCGCAGGTCTTTCCGGTCATGTGCGGGCCGATCGTGGCCGGGTCTGGCAGACAGGCGGCGACGACATCCCGCGGCGCCACCTCCACCGGACCCTCCGACGACCGCACGCGCACCGGGTTGACGCCGTCGAGTCCGAGCAGGTGCAGGGTCTTCAGCGCCCCGATGACTTCCTCGCCGAGACCATACTTGAACGTGACCCGCTTGGCGTCCAGCCAGCGCGGCATCAGCAGCACTTCCTCGTGCTCCACGTTGACGCACTCGACCGGGCCGATGCCGTCGGGGAAGTCGAATATCTCCGGCTCGCTGAACGGCGCGGTGGTGAACCAGCCCCGCTCTTTCTCGAAGATGACCGGCGGGTTCAGGCACTCTTCGATCGTGGTCCAGATGCTGAAGGAGGGCGCGAAGATCTCGGTGCCGTTTTCGTCGCGCACGACCAGATTGGCGCCGTCCCGGGTGCCGAGCTCGTCGATCTCACTGAAAAGGTGGTCGGACGCGTAGCGCGCGAACACGTCGGACAGCCCGGGCTCCACGCCCATGCCCACGAGCGCGAGGCGTCCGGCGGTCTCCCAGTCGCCGGCCTGCGCGAACTGGTCGTCGCCGAGCATGACGCCGGTCTCGGCGTATGGGTTGGTCGGATGCGGCTCCGAGAGCGTCATCGCCATGTCCAGGTAGTCGGCGTTCGCGGCGAGCGCCCCGGCGAAGATGGTCGGAACGAACTTGGGTTCGACCGCGTTCATCACGTGCGTTGCGCCGTGTTCCAAGGCGACGGCGGCGACCCGGTCGGGGTCGGCCGCGTCGATCTGCACGGCCGTGAAGCGGCCGGCGATGTCGGCCCCGTGCCGCTCGCGGATGGCCGCTAGCGTGCGTTCGGCACGGGCGAGGTCGTAGTCGCTGACGACGACGTGCTCGTAGAACGAGCGACGCGCAATGACCTTGGCGATCGCGTCGCCCACACCGCCGGCACCAACCAGGAGAATTCTCATCCCCCGACGCTATCGCGCGGCATCCGCCCTTGTCTCCCCCCGGTGGCCGCCGAATTGGCCGTCGAATCTGACGGAGATTGCGCGTTCCAGCGAGCTTTTGCCTCGTATCAGCCGCCTAATTCGGCGTTTCTCCGTCGATTTCGGCGGGGGCGGGCGGCGACGGGGGCGGCGACGCCGGCGAGGGCGACGCCAGCGAGGGATGCGACGGATGCGACGGCTTGGGCCCAGGCGGATGCGTCGCCAACCGGCGTCGCGCCGTCAGCTTGCGTTCCCCGTCGAGCTTCGCGGCGAAGGGTGCCCAGATGACGATCGCGACGCCGATACCGAGCAGGGCGCCGCCGATCGTGTCGCTCAGCCAGTGCGCGCCGAGGTAGGTGCGGCTGATCATCATGAGCACCACGTAGGCCACGCCGGCCAGCCACACCCAAACCCGGGGGAAGAGAATCGCGAAGACGACGGCCATGGTCGCGGCATTGCCGACGTGCCCAGAGGGGAACGAGCCGAAGTCGACCTGCACGAGGATGTCCTCCGGCCGCGCACGGCCGAACGATTTCTTGAGCAGCTGCACCATGCCGGAGCTGGCCAGGGTGGCTGCGAGGTAGTACCCGGCCGCCCAGGGCCGCTTCATCAGCAGGAGAACGGCGATGATCAGGACGGGCACGACGAGGATCCCGAGGAGGTTACCTCCGAGGGCGTTCATCAGATACGACAGGAAGTCCCAGACCGGTGCCCGCTCCGCGGCGATCTCCAACATCCACGCGGTGTCGAAGGCAAACGGGGCCCCGCTATCGCGCACCACGACGATGAAGCCGATCAGCACGGCCAGGACAACCGCGACAATCCCGCTGACGACCGGCCACCAGTGGGCGACGCGCTGCGCCGGCTGACTCGCTGCACCTTCCGGATGCTTCTGACTGTCGTCCATGCGGACAATGTTAGGGCGGGGCGACCGTTAGTGCGAGAGCGCTTTTTAGTGCGAGAGCGCGGCCACGCGGCGGGGACGCACAACGAACCACAGCGAGAGGATCGAGACGAGGGCGCTGCCGGCCATGACGGCGCCCATCGGCAGGGCGGTGCTGACGCCGAGCACGCCAACGAGAGGCGAGATCAGACCGGCGATGCCGAAGTTCGCCGCGCCGAGCAGGGAGGCCGCGGTGCCGGCCTCGTGGCCGTGGGCGTTGAGGGCGAGCACCTGCACGGTGGGGAACGTGAAGCCACAGGCCGCGATGAAGAACCAGAGCGGGATGAGCGTGCCCCAGAGGCCGGCGCCCGCGAGGTCCAGCACGACGATGGTGAGGGCCATGGCGGCCATGACGATCGTGGTCGTGGCGAGGATCCACTGTGGGCCGACGTTCCAGCGGTGCATCAGCCGCGCGCTCAGCTGCACCCCGGCGACAACGCCGAGCGAGTTGACGGCGAACAGCAGCCCGTATTGCTGCGCGTTGAAGGCGTAGACCTGTTGGAACAGGAACGAGGATGCCGACAGGTAGGAGAAGAGGCCGGTGAACGTCATCGCGCCAATGATCGCAACGCCGACGAACACCCGGTCGCTGAGCACGGCCTTGTAGCGCTGAGCCATGGTGTTGTGGCCGGAGAAGTGCCGCTGGCTCTCCGGCAGGGTCTCCACGATCCAGAGCGAGACGGCCACGACCACGAGCACGCCGTAGGCGGCGAGCACCCAGAAGATGCCGCGCCAGTCCATCACCAGCAGCAGCTGCGAGCCGATGACCGGCGCGAGCACCGGGGCCAGCCCGCTGATCAGCGCGAGCCGGGACAGCATCCTGACCAGCGGTTTGCCGCCGAACAGGTCGCGCACCATGGCCATCGCCACCACGCCGCCGGCCGCGGCGCCGAAGCCCTGCAGCACCCGGAACAGGCCGAGCCAGACGATGTCCTGGGACAGCGCCGCTCCCACGCAGGCGAGAACGTGGAAAATGGTCGCGAGGATGAGCGGCAGACGCCGGCCCACCTTGTCGCTCCACGGCCCGACGACGAGCTGGCCGAAGCCGAAGCCGAGCATCGTTCCGGTCAGGGTGAGCTGGATGGCGGCGGCCGAGACGCCGAGCTCGCTCTCCAGGATCGGGAACGCCGGCAGGTACAGGTCGATGGTGAAGGGTCCGAGTGCCGTGAGGGCGCCGAGCACGAGGATGTAGACGAGGCGCTGCCCGCGCGTGAGCGCATCCCCAGGGTGCCGGGCGGTCGACGCCAGCTGTGCGGCGGAAATAACAGAAATGGCGGCGGTAGTCACTCGGAGAAGATCCTCGGTGTTCGATGCGCTGGCGTGATGGCTGGCGTGATGGCTGGGGGAATCGGTCACGGGCGTCATCGCCGGCAGGAGCAGCAGGGCCGCTGGTAGAGACAAGCCGCCGCGTCCGCGGGCTATTCCCGACGCGCCGAAACGCATCCGCACACGGGGTACGACCGCGCTCCCATCCTCTCGCGCAACCGCCGTGATACTGTGCCGATTCGCGAAGATCAGGGGAGATTCAGATGAGAATTGCCGTCACCGGTGGCAGCGGAAAGCTCGGCCGCAGCGTCGTCGCGCGTCTGCGCGACGAGGGCCACCACGTCATCGTCTTCGACAAGGAGGGCACCCGCGGCGCCGGCTTCCTCAGCATCGACCTCACCGACTACGGCCAGGTCGTCGACGCCCTCTTCGGCGTCAACGATGTGCACACCGGATTCGATGCCCTCGTGCACCTGGCCGCCGTCCCTGCCGCCGGCATCCGCCCCGATGTGGCGATCTTCCATAACAACATGCTCGCCACCTACAACGTGTTGCAGGGCGCCCGCCGGGCCGGCATCCGCACCATCGTCTACGCCTCCAGCGAGACCGTGCTCGGCCTGCCGTTCGACATCGACCCGCCCTACCTGCCGGTGGACGAGGAATTCCCGGCCAGGCCGGAGAGCACCTATTCCCTGGTCAAGCACCTCGAGGAGCAGCTCGCGATCCAGCTCGTGCGCTGGGACCCGACGCTGAGCATCAGCGCCCTGCGCTTCTCGAACGTGATGGACCCGGAAGACTACGCTGCGTTCCCCGCCTACGACGCGGACGCGACGCTGCGCAAGTGGAATCTCTGGGGCTACATCGACGGTCGTGACGGCGCCCAGGCCGTGTCCCGTGCGCTGGCAACGGCCAAGCCGGGCTTCGAGGCCTACATCATCGCCAACGCCGACACCGTGATGAGCCGTTCGAGCGCGTCGCTGGCCGCCGAGGTTTTCCCCGATGTCGAGGTCGCCAGAACGCTGGGCGAGCACGAGACGCTGCTCTGCATCGACAAGGCGAAGCGGATGCTCGGCTACGCGCCCGAACACAGCTGGCGCGACCACGTGGCCGCTGGCTGAGGCTCCCTCCCGCCC
>JBDTAA010000072.1:0-6779 GCA_039924805.1 Cryobacterium sp. | reverse complement strand
GGGCGCGCTGACGCCGATGAACACATCGGCTCCGATGATCGCCTCGTGCAGCGAGCCCGCGAAGCCGCTCTGATTGGTGTTCTCCGCAATCCAGACGCGGTGCGGGTCCGTGTGGCCCTGGGCCGCGTTGATGGCGCCCTTACGGTCGCATGCCACGATGTCCTTCGCGCCCTGGGCGGAGAGGAGCTGGATGATTGCCGAGCCGGCGGCGCCGACTCCGGAGATTACGATGCGGACCGAGCCGATGTCCTTGCCCACGACCTTCAGGGCATTGGAGAGGGCCGCGAGCACGACGATGGCGGTGCCGTGCTGGTCGTCGTGGAAGACGGGGATGTCGAGTTCCTCTCGGAGGCGGGCCTCGATTTCGAAGCAGCGCGGCGCCGCGATGTCTTCGAGATTCACGCCACCGTAGACGGGCGCCAGCGCCTTGACGATCATGATGATCTCTTCGGTGTCCTGGGTATCCAGGCAGACCGGCCAGGCATCAACATTGGCGAACTGCTTGAACAGCGCCGCCTTGCCCTCCATGACGGGGATCGCGGCCTTCGGCCCGATGTTGCCGAGCCCGAGCACGGCAGAGCCATCGGTGACGACGGCGATGGTGTTGCGTTTGATCGTCAGGTTGCGGGCGTTGTCCTCGTTCTCGGCGATCGCCAGACAGACGCGGGCGACTCCCGGCGTGTAAGCCCGCGACAGGTCGTCGCGGTTGCGAAGCGGAACCTTGGGCACGACCTCAAGCTTGCCCCCGAGGTGCATCAGGAAGGTGCGGTCGCTCACGTGCTGCACGTGCACACCGTCAAGGGCGTCGAGGGCTTCTTCGACAAGCTTGCCGTGGTCTGCGTCGATCGTGTTGCAGCTCACATCGACGATTAAACGCTCGTGGTGCGATTCGACGACATCCAGTGCGGTGATCGAGGCGCCGGCGGCACCGACGGCCGCGGCCAGCTCGCTGGTGGCGCTGAAGCTCGATGGAGCGTCGACGCGCAGTGTGATCGAATAGCCGGGACTCGGATTCGCCATTGATACTCCTCTTTCGGGTCCTCGGCGTGACGCTGCAAGGACAGTTTTCGTAATACGGATATTATATTCTGTTGTACGGAAACGCAATGCCCGATCGAAGGACTGTGGCGGGCGGCGACGAAATCGCCGCCGCAATCCCAATGCCAGGACGCGGCTCCGGGCCCGCGCTTCACCGGCACGCGTTCTCATGATGTAACGTTACTCAATTGCACTTTTCCGTGTTATGAACAAAATTTTTCATTACTGAGCGCAGAGGATGAAGACCAATGGCTGAACGACCCGTCGCGACTGGCGTCCAGTCGGTGGAGCGCGTGTTCGAGCTCCTCGAGCTCATCACGGATGCCGACGGGCAGGTCACGCTCAGCGAGCTCGCCTCCTCCACCGACCTCCCGCTGCCCACCATCCACCGCCTGCTCCGCACCCTGGTGCTCAAGGGCTATGTGCGCCAGCTGGCCAACCGGCAGTATGCCCTCGGGCCGCGCCTGATCCGCCTCGGCGAGGGTGCGAGCAAGCAGCTCGGAGCGCTAGCGCGGCCGCAGCTGGGGGCGCTCGTGGATGCGCTTGGCGAAACGTCGAACATGGCCGTGCTTGATTCGGACATGATCGTCTACATCGCCCAGGTTCCCTCCAAACACTCGATGCGTATGTTTACCGAGGTAGGCCGCCGGGCGCACACTCACGACACCGGCGTCGGCAAGGCGATTCTCGCCCAGCTTTCCGACGAGACCGTGCGCGCCATGGTCGCTCGTGCAGGCATGCCCACCCCGACTGAGCGCAGTCTCGGCACGATCGATGCCCTACTGGCCGATCTCGCGCTCATCCGCGAGCGCGGCTACTCCATCGATGATGGTGAACAGGAGATCGGCGTGCGCTGCTTCGCCATAGCGGTGCCGAATTCACCGACACCGACCGCCATCTCGGTCTCCGGGCCGGTCTCGCGCGTGGATGACGCCTTCGCTGCCCGTGCGATCCCCCTGCTTCGTGCCGCCGCCGAGACAATCTCCCGCGAGCTGCGCCTCGCCTCTGCCTGAGCTCTCCCCTCGAACTGGCCTGGCCCCGGGTATTCCCCCCCCCCGGGTATTCCCTCCGGGCATCCCTCGGGAACGCCCGTTCGGAACGCCCGAAGTCCCGGGCGTGAAAAGGCGCCGCTGCACTCCCCTCTCGGGAGTCCAGCGGCGCTTCACTCGTTCTAGGAGTCGCCTCCGGCGTTGCCCGTCGTGCCGGCGTTCACGTCGTGCAGACGGTAACGCTCAATCGCCTGCTCGGCGGCCTCCGCGCCGACCTGGCCGTCACGGGCCAGGAGCTGCAGGGTGCGCACCACGATCGAGTGCACGTCGATCTTAAAGAAGCGACGGGCGGCGGCGCGGGTGTCCGAGAACCCGAATCCGTCGGCGCCGAGCGTGGCGAACTCATTCGGCACGAACTGCCGGATCTGGTCCGGGACGGCCTTCATGTAGTCGCTGACGGCGAGAACCGGTCCGGCAGAGTCCGCCAGCTTGGCGGTGATGTACGGCACGCGCGCCGGCTCGGACGGGTGCAAGAAGCCGTGCTCTTCGGCGGCGAGGCCGTCGCGGCGCAGCTCAGTCCACGACGTCACCGACCACACGTCGGCGGCCACTCCCCAATCGTCGGCGAGCAGGCGCTGTGCCCCCAGAGCCCACGGCACCGAAACGCCCGAGGCGAGGATCTGCGCCGGAATGCCGGCAACGGTGGCTGGCGCCACGCGGTGGATTCCGTTGAGGATCCCGTCAACGTCGACATCCTCCGGCTGGGCCGGCTGGATGATCGGCTCGTTGTAGAGCGTCAGGTAGTACATCAGGTTGCGATCCGTGGAATCCGGGCCGTACATGCGCTCGAGGCCGTCGCGCATGATGTGCCCGATCTCGTAGCCGTAGGCCGGATCATAGGTGACCACCGCGGGGTTCGTTGAAGCCAGCAGCGGCGAGTGGCCGTCGGCATGCTGCAGTCCTTCGCCGGTCAGCGTGGTGCGACCGGCGGTGGCGCCGATGATGAACCCGCGGGTCATCTGGTCGGCCGCGGCCCAGAAGGAGTCACCCGTGCGCTGGAATCCGAACATCGAGTAAAAAACGTAGATCGGGATCAACGGCTCACCGTGCGTGGCGTAGGCAGTTCCGGCCGCTGTGAACGCCGACACCGATCCGGCCTCGTTGATCCCGGCGTGCAGGATCTGCCCGTTCGTGGCCTCCTTGTAGGCCAGCAGAAGTTCCCGGTCGACCGACATGTAGTTCTGGCCGTTGGGGTTGTAGATCTTCGCGCTCGAGAAGAACGCGTCCATGCCGAAGGTGCGAGCCTCGTCCGGGATGATCGGGACGATTCGCTGGCCGATCCCCTCGTCGCGCATGAGGTCGCGAAACAGGCGCACAAAGGCCATGGTCGTGGCAGCGTACTGGGTGCCAGAGCCTCGCCGGCTGACAGCGTAGACATCCTCACCGGGAAGGGTGAGCTCGGTGTGAGTCGATCGACGCTCCGGCACGGAGCCGCCCAGGGCGGCGCGTCGCTCGTGCAGATACTTGATCTCCGGGGCATCAGCGCCCGGGTGGTAGTAGGGCGGCAGGTACGGGTCGGCTTCGAGCTGCTCGTCGGTGATCGGGATGCGCAGCTGGTCGCGGAACGCCTTGAGGTCATCGAGGGTGAGCTTCTTCATCTGGTGCGTTGCGTTGCGCGCTTCGAAGTTCGTGCCCAGGCCGTAGCCCTTGACGGTCTTCACCAGGACAACGGTGGGCTGGCCGGTGTGCTCAGTGGCCGCCTTGTAGGCCGCGAAGACCTTGTGGTAGTCGTGACCGCCGCGCTTGAGGCCCCAGATTTCCTCGTCGCTCAAGTGCTCAACCAGCTTCAGCGCTTCCGGGCTCTTGCCGAAGAAGTGCTCCCGGATGAAGGCGCCCGACTCCGTCTTGTACGTCTGGTAGTCGCCGTCCGGCGTCGTGTTCATGATGTCGACCAGCGCACCGCCACGGTCTTCCTCGAGCAGCGAGTCCCACTCGCGGCCCCAGACCACCTTGATGACGTTCCAACCGGCACCGCGGAAGAAGGCCTCGAGCTCCTGCATGATCTTGCCGTTGCCGCGCACGGGGCCGTCGAGGCGCTGCAGGTTGCAGTTGATGACGAAGTTCAGGTTGTCGAGCTTGTCGTTGGCCGCGAGCTGGAGCAGGCCACGGCTCTCCGGCTCGTCCATCTCGCCGTCGCCGAGGAACGCCCAAACCTGCTGATCCGAGGTGTCCTTGATGCCGCGGTTGTGCAGGTACCGGTTCGACTGCGCCTGGTAGATGGCATTCATCGGTCCGATGCCCATCGAGACGGTAGGAAATTCCCAGAATTCCGGCATGAGCCGCGGGTGCGGATAGGAGGAGAGGGCGTGCCCCTCCTTCGACTTCTCCTGTCGGAATCCGTCGAGGTCTTCCTCGCTCAGGCGCCCCTCCATGAAGGCACGAGCGTACATTCCCGGTGAGGCGTGGCCCTGGAAGAACACCTGGTCGCCGCCGCCGGCGTGGTCCTTGCCGCGGAAGAAATGGTTGAACCCCACCTCATAGAGGGTGGCGGCACCCGCATATGTGGAGATGTGCCCGCCAACACCGATGTCGGAACGCTGCGCCCGGTGCACCATCACGGCGGCATTCCACCGCATCCATGCCCGGTAGCGTCGCTCGAACTGTTCGTTGCCGGGGAACTCGGTCTCCTGGTCGACGGGAATGGTGTTGACGTAGTCCGTCGTCGTCACCATCGGCACGCCCACGCTCTGTGCGCCGGCGCGCTGCAACAGGCTCCGCATGATGTACTGCGCCCGCTCGGTGCCCTGGGTTTCGATCAGGGAGTCGAGCGATTCGATCCACTCGGCAGTCTCCGCGGGGTCAGCGTCTGCGCGGTGGTGGGTGAGCCCACTGAGGATGTCAGCGGAGTCGAATGGTGCGACCACGGTATTCCTTTCATCAGAGGAGGGCGAGGCTCGATGAGCCTCGCCCTCCGTTGTTGCTCTGTTCGCTGAGCGTGTTAGTGACTGCTATCGGTGGAGCTCGGCGGTGTCTCTTTGCGCTCACTGGCAGGAATCGTCGGGATGCTGCCGGTCGCGAGGATGATCACTTCGGATCCATCCTTCGAGATGAGCTTGCCACTTTCGTAGTGGTCGCCGTCTTCCAGCGCCGTGAGCTCTTCCTCACGAACCATGCGGGGAGGCCCAGCGAACATTGCCGACTGCCCCTTCGAGCCTGAGGCCTTGAGGTGGTTGAACAGCAGGTTCAGCAGCACGGCCATGATGGCAGCCGAAGAGATCCCCGAGTGGAAGATCGTCGAGAACCAGGACGGGAACTGGTCGTAGAACGTCGGTGCGGCGATCGGCAGCATGCCGAAGCCGATCGACGCGGCCACGATGATCAGGTTCATGTTGTTCTTGTACTCGACCTTGGCGAGGGTGCGGATGCCACTGGCGGCAACCGAGCCGAAGAGCACGATACCGGCACCACCGAGGACGGGCGTGGGCACGGCGGCGACGAGGCGGCCGAGAACCGGCAGCAGGCCGAGGATGACGAGGATGACGCCACCGGCGCTGACCACGAAGCGGCTCTTGATTCCGGTGATGGCGACGAGTCCGACGTTCTGGGCGAATGCGCTCTGGGTGAATGATCCGAACACCGGCGAGATCATGCTGGAGAGCATGTCGGCGCGCAGGCCGTCACCGATGCGACGCGAGTCGACCTTGGTGCGCACGATCTCGCCGACGGCCAGGATGTCGGCCGTGGTCTCGGTCAGGATCACCAGGACGACGATGAGCATCGACAGGATTGCCGCGATGTCGAAGATCGGCGGGCCGAAGGCGAAGGGGGTCGGGAAGGCGAAGATCGGTCCGGCGGCCACCTTGGAGAAGTCGGTCATGCCGAGCGGGATCGCAATCAGGGTGCCGAGCACGATGGCGCCGAGGATCGACAGCCGGGCGATCGCCGGGATGCCAACCTTGCTCAGGAGGAGCACGATCGCCAGCGTGAGACCGGCCAGCGCGATGTTCTGGATGCTGCCGAAGGAATCGAGCGCCGGAACGCCACCCATGGCCCAGCGCGCCGCAACGGGCAGCAGGGTCAGACCGATCGTGGTGATGACGACCCCGGTGACGACCGGCGGGAAGAACCGGATCACCTTCGAGAAGATCGGTGTGATCAGGAGGCCGATGGCCGCCGAGGCGATCACGGCTCCGAACACGGCCTGGATCCCGCCACCCTGGGTGACAATCGCGATCATCGTCGAGACGCTGGCGAAGGACACACCCTGCACGAGGGGCAGCTGGGAACCGAAGAACGGAAGGCCGACAGTCTGGAGGATGGTCGCAACGCCACCGATGAAGAGCGAGGCTGCGATCAGCAGGCCGATCTCGGCGGACGTCATTCCGGCCGCCGTACCGATGATCAGCGGCGGCGCGATGATACCGCCGTACATGGTGAGGACGTGCTGCAGGCCGTAGGCGAAGGTGGTGCCAATCGGCATCCGCTCGTCTTCGGGACGACCCGTCGTTACTCGCGCGGTTTTCTTTGAGGTTTTCATGTGAAGACTTCCTTGTCGACGGTGCTGTGCCAGCCAGGATCGCGGGGCGCGACCCTGGCCAAAGGGGGTTGGAGCGTCTAGCAGAAGGTTGTTACGCCCTCCCAGGCGTGGCTGGTGCCGCTGGCGTCTTCACGCTGCACGGTCGCCTCGATCAGGCCGTAGGGACGGTCTGCTGCGAAGAACACCTCGTTCGGGTTCTCCAGCCCGAAGGGCGA
>JBDTAA010000071.1:0-4133 GCA_039924805.1 Cryobacterium sp. | reverse complement strand
GTCCGGGATCCGGCGAAGCGGTCAAGCGTCGGTGCCGTAGAAGCCTGCGAGGTAGTCGTGCATGATGCGGCGGCACTCGGCGATGAAGCGTTCATCACCCTGGGCGTTCCAGGTGAACGCCCGGCTGAGGAGGGAATCGGCCATCTCGACGGCGACTTCGAGCCGGAAGATCAGGTCGTCACCGGCAGCGAGGCCGAACTCTTCGGTGAGCACACCGGCGATCTGGTGGGCGAAGAAGCCCGTGGCCAGCTCGTCGGGCACGCTGGACTGGGCGCGCTCCCGGTCGGCGAAGTGCAGGATGCGGAAGCCGGGCTCCGAGCGGTACAGCTCCACGAAAGCGGTGCCGGCGCAATCGACGGCGTCCCACCAGGTCTCCGGGCGGCTGATGCTCATTTCATCGACGAATCGCTGCCGAAACCGCAGGACCGCGCGCTCGCGCAAGGCGTGGAGGACGGCGACACGGTCGGGGTAGTAGCGGTACACGGTGCCGATCGAGGCTCCGGCGCGCTCCGCGACCATGGCCGTGGTGATGCGGTCGAATCCGACTTCGTCGACGACGGCGGCAGCGGCGTCGAGCAGCGCAGACAATCGCGCAGCGCTCCGCTGCTGCATGGGCTCGGTGCGGGTCTGCTGGGCCTGTTGGGCCTGGACTGATGATCCCCCACCGAAGATGTCACTAAGCGACACGTTTCCTCCTCAAACGACTCGTCACATCCTACGGGCTGCGGCCCGTAGCGACGCGTCCCGGCGCGCATGACAGACTAGTCGGGTGCCAGAGCCCCGCGAAACCTCGAGTCTGGGCGCCCCGGCGAGCATCATCCATCGCGCCGCCCGCGCCGAGGACTGGTTGCACGACAAAAGGGAGCGCTTCGCCCGCAAGCGCGGCTACCACCCCGTCGTCATCCCGTATACCGGGTACGGTTCCACCGAGCTGGTCCGCATCCTCTGCCGTGTGCTCCTGGCCAAGCCAGAGGATGCCGACGACCAAGCCAGGGCGAGGGAAAGCCGCCGTCGCAGCGACGGGCGGGATGCCGGAATCCGCGGCTGGCGCAGCTTCACGAGCGTGCCCGTCAACGACGTCACGGTGACGATCGAGATCAACGGAAGCACGCATCGGGTGCAGGCCGACCGCGGCGGCGTCGTCGACACGGTTGTGCCCGTGCGGCTGGTGCCGGGCTGGCACACGGCCCGTCTGCACACGGATGACTCGGCCTCGGTCGAGGCGCCACTGTTCATCGTCGCCCCCACCGTGCGGGTCGGCATCATTTCCGACGTCGACGACACCGTCATGGTGACCACCCTGCCGCGGCCGTTGTTGGCCGCCTGGAACACGTTTGTGCTCGACGAGCACGCCAGGGTTCCCACTCCCGGAATGGCCGTGCTCCTGGATCGCCTCTCGGCCACGCACGCGGGCGCGCCGATGATCTACCTCTCCACCGGGGCCTGGAACGTGGCCCCCACCCTGACTCGCTTCCTGTCCCGAAATCTGTATCCGGCCGGCGCACTCCTGCTCACCGACTGGGGCCCCACGCATGACCGGTGGTTCCGGAGCGGCAAGGACCACAAGAGGGCGAACCTGCGCCGACTGGCGCAGGAGTTCCCCGACATCCGCTGGATCCTGATCGGCGACGACGGCCAGCACGACGAGGCCATCTACAGCGAGTTCCAGCGGGACTTCCCCGGCAGCGTCGCCGCGGTCGCGATTCGCCAGCTCTCCCCCAGTGAGGCTGTTCTCGCCGGCGGCCGCTCGAAGGATTCCGTCGTCCCGGATTCCGTCTCCGTCCCGGGCGCCCCCTGGGTCTATGGGCCCGACGGTTCCAGCCTGTCGGACCACCTCGCCGAACACGGCCTGATCTAGCGCCTGGCTGTACCCCGTGGGTTACGGCCGTAGCAGCCGGTCGAGGCCGCGGTTGATCTGGCGGGCCCAGAGCGGGCCGAGGTACAGGAACGCCGTGTAGCCCTGCACGAGGGTGGCGCCGGCCGCGAGGCGCTCGGCGACCTGCTCGGCCGTTTCGACCCCGCCAACGGAGATGACGCAGAGTTCGGCGGGCACGGCTGCCCGAATGAGGCGGAGCACGGCGAGTGAGCGTTCGGCCAGAGGCGCCCCGGAGAGCCCGCCGGCTCCGGCGGCGGCGACCGTGGCCGCATCCGAGTTAAGCCCGGACCGGGACAGCGTCGTGTTCGTGGCGATGATTCCGTCGAGGCCGAGCCGGACGACGAGCTCCGAGATGCGGGTCACCTCGTCGTCACTGAGGTCGGGGGCGATCTTCACGAGCAACGGGGTGGCACCGGCCCTGCCCTTGACCGCGGTGAGCAGGGGCGCCAGCTGGTCGAGTTCCTGCAGGCCGCGCAGGCCGGGCGTGTTGGGCGAGCTCACGTTGACCACGAGGTAGTCGGCCAGGGGCGCGAGAATCGCGGTGCTGACGAGGTAGTCGGCGGTGGCGTCCTCGACCGCCGTGACACGGCTCTTGCCGATGTTGATGCCGAGAACGGGCCGGCCTGGCGTGGCGCGCACACGGGCGAGGCGGTATCGCGCGGCGCTCGCACCGTCGTTGTTGAAGCCCATCCGGTTGATGACGGCGCGGTCGGGGATCAGCCGGAAGAGGCGCGGCTTCGGGTTTCCCGGCTGGGCGACGGCGGTGAGCGTGCCCACCTCGACGTGGCCGAAGCCAAGCTGGCCGAGGCCGATGACGGCCTTGCCATCCTTGTCGAACCCCGCGGCGAGGCCGAATGGAGACTCGAACCGCAGGCCCAGGGTGTTCACCGAGAGGTCGGTCCGCGGGCGGGTGCATCTGCGCACAAGCCGTCCGAGGCCGATCGTGGGCAGCGCCCTGATCACCTCGAATGCGAGGTGGTGGGCGCGTTCCGGTGCGAGCCTGGTCAAAACGAGCGAGAAGAAGAGCGGGTACACGGCGCGGTTACAGTTCTACCCTGGGCGCGGAGCCGGGCGTCGACCCCTCGGTGCGCAGCTGGCTGATGGCCAGTTCGAAGTCCTCGAGGGAATCGAAGCCCTGGTAGACGCTCGCGAAGCGCAGGTAGGCCACCTCGTCGAGCTCGCGAAGCGGGGGGAGGATGGCGAGGCCGATGTCGTTGGCGTCGATCTGAGAGGCCCCGGTCTGCCGCACGGTCTCCTCGACCTTCTGCGCGAGCATCGCGAGATCGGAGTCGGTGACCGGGCGCCCTTGGCAGGCCTTGCGGACTCCGGAGACGATCTTCTCGCGGCTGAACGGCTCGACCACTCCGCTGCGCTTGATCACGTTGAGGCTGGCGGTCTCCGTGGTGCTGAAGCGACGGCCGCACTCCGGGCACTGACGCCGGCGCCGGATCGAAAGCCCGTCGTCGCTGGTGCGCGAGTCGATGACTCGGGAGTCCGGGTGGCGACAGAACGGGCAGAACATTGTGCTGCCAGCCTATCGTGCCGCGACCGTGAGGCGGACGCCGCCGAGCAGGGCCATCACTCCCCCTCGAAACGCGCTGCGATCGCGTCGCCATGCGCCGGGAGGGCCTCGGCCGACGAGAGGGCCATGATGTGATCGGCAACCGAACGCAGGGCATCCCGGCTGTAGCGCACGACCTGCTGCGGGCGCAGGAACGTGTAGGCGCCGAGCCCCGGCGCGAAGCGGGCCTGGCCGCCGGTCGGCAGCACGTGGTTCGAGCCGGCGGCATAGTCGCCGAGACTGACCGGCGAATGGGGTCCGAGGAAGATCGCTCCGGCGTTTTCGATCGAGGAGAGCACCGCGTCCGGGTCGCTGGTCTGGATTTCCAGGTGCTCCGGCCCGAATGCGTTGCTGAACGCGGCCGCGACCGACAGGTCGTCGACGAGCACGAGCGCCGACTGCCGCCCGCCGAGGGCCGCGGTGACGCGGGCGCTGTGCGTGGTGGTTTCCGCGAGCTCCGCCAACCGCACCGCGACGGCGTCGGCCAGGCCTACGGAATCGGTGACGAGGACGGCGGCCGCGAGCTCGTCATGTTCGGCCTGGCTGACCAGGTCGACGGCGATAAGACGCGGGTCGGCGGTGTCGTCGGCGATCACGAGGATGTCTGTGGGCCCGGCCTCGGCGTCGATGCCGGTCTGGCCCCGCACCAGGCGCTTGGCGGCGGCGACGTAGACGTTCCCGGGCCCGGTGACGAGC
>JBDTAA010000070.1:0-6317 GCA_039924805.1 Cryobacterium sp. | reverse complement strand
ACGATGGTCACGCAATCATCCTCATCCTGGTGCGAAACCGAGCCCGCAAGGCCAAGGGGTGGAGGGCCGACCGATCGGGCGCCGGGCGCGGTGGCAGCCGACACCGACCAGGAATCTCCGGGCAATGCCGGCGCGCGTGGTGGTGCAACCCGCCGGGAAGCGGAGGCCTCGAAGGCAGCGGCGAATTGCAGCAGGCTGGTGTCGTCGTAGGCTTTCCCGGCGAAGGTGAGGCCCACAGGCATCCCGATGTCCGCCAGCAACCCCATCGCGACCGTGACGGTGGGAATGCCCAGATGACGCAAAACCATATTTCCGTTCGCGACCCACGTACCGTTTCGCCAGGCCAGATCGGCTGAGACCGGGTTTACATCGGCGTCAGCCAAACCGATATCGGCGACCGCCGGAAACACGACGGCGTCAAGGGCATTGTCGTCAAGCCACTTTTCGAAGTCGACACGACGCGTTTCTTCCAACCCACGCACCCCCTCCGCAATCAGAGGGATCTCCGCGAGCGGGGTGAGCCCACGGCGCGCGAACGTGACATAGTCGCCGAGATCGAGCTTGTCGCCGGACTGGTTGGTTAAGGCGTCCGGGGGCCGCGGAGAGACCAGGCTGCCGTCGACGGCGGCCAGGTCCGGGAGTGTCGGATCTGCATTGACGCGCAGAAAATCGTCCCAGGCGAGAACCGACAGGTCCCAGAGTTCACGTTCGACGAAACCCGTGGGCACAAGCCCACGGTCGAACATCGATTGCACTCCCGGGCGATCACGCTCGTAGTTCGAGACGACGGGGAAGTCGACCTCGACGATCTCGGCTCCGAGGGCCGTGAGATCACGCCGCGCTTGCTCCCAGAGGACGATCACTGATTCCCGCGTCTCGATCGGCTCGCTGATGTCGGTGTCCCGGTTGATGTAGAGGCGCGGAATACCAAATCGTCTGCCCCGCACAGAAGCGGATGCTCCCAACGCCGTGTAGTCGGACGGCCGCACGGCCGAGGCGGCGGGAATCTCGACCCACGGCTGCATCCGCCAGAAGTCGCCGCGCGGGTTCGAGTCGTCTGCGACGATCGTATTGAGCACTTCCAGAAGGTCCTCAACCGACCGAGTGTGTGGAACCACGACATCCATGGTGGGCACAAGCGACCAATTGCCTCGAACCGAGACGACGCCCCGGGAGGGCGTGTAGGCGACCAGAGCGTTATTCGAGGCGGGCGCGCGGCCGGATGACCAGGTTTCCTCGCCGAGACCGAAGGCAGCAAAGTTCGCGGCGGTCGCCGTTCCGGAGCCATTCGACGAGCCCGAGGCGAATGCTGCGGTGAGATAGTCCCCGTTATACGGGCTTTCGGCGCGCCCATACACTCCTCGCTGCATGCCCCCGTTCGCCATCGGCGGCATGTTGGTCAGGCCCAGGAGCACAGCCCCGGCACTCCGAAGTTGTGCGATTGCAAAGGCATCATCGGTTGCGACGAGATGCTCGAAGGCCGGCGATCCCGCGGCGACGGTGAGTCCGGCAACTTTGTAGCTATCTTTCGCGGTGTATGGGATGCCGTCGAGAGGGCTGAGGGTTTCGCCGCGTGAGCGTCGCAAGTCCGCCGCTTGCGCCTCGGCAAAGACATGGGGGTTGAGCACGGGAACGGCATTCAACGCGATCCCGTGCCGGTCGTAATACCCGATGCGGTTCAGGTAGACGAAGACGAGCTCGACGCTCGTCAGCACGCCCGCATCCAAAGCACCCCGCAGCTGCGCGATACTCGCCTCTTCGACGGTGAAATTCTTCGATCTTGTCATAAGCTGACCCCTCTTCCGCGTGCCTGGTGGTGGGCCCCACCGGCAAGGAACCGTTCCGCAGTGGCCCGGCCGATGCCCGACGAGGCTCCGGTAATGACGGTGATCTGCTCCGACACGAAGCACCTCCAGGATCGCGTGAGGTTAGAGAACTTTGGAGAGGAACTGCCGGGTGCGCGGGCTCTGCGGGTTCGAAATGACCGTTCGCGGGTCACCCTTCTCCACCACCACTCCGCCGTCGACGAAGGTGAGCGAGTCGCCGACCTCTCGGGCGAACCCGATTTCGTGGGTGACGACGACCATGGTCATGCCACCAAGCGCGAGGGTTTTCATGACCTCGAGAACCTCGTCGACCAGCTCAGGGTCCAGGCCGGAGGTCGGCTCGTCGAAGAGCATAACCGATGGTTCCATGGCCAGAGACCTGGCAATGGCCACGCGTTGCTGCTGACCGCCGGAGAGCTGGTTCGGAAACTTGTGGCCATGCGTGCCAAGCCCGACCATCTCGAGCAGCGCCTGCGCACGCTCCCTGGCCTCCTTCCTGGGCACGCCCTTCACCTTGATCGGACCGCAGGCCACGTTCTCCAGCGCATTCATGTTGCTGAACAGGTTGAATCGTTGGAAGACCATCCCGATGCCGAGGCGAAACCTCGCGTAGTCCCTGGAATTCCACTCGTAGAACTTGTTGTCCCTATAGGTGTAGCCGACGTCAGAGCCTCCGACACGGATGCGCCCGCCGTCGATGGTCTCCAGGGCGTTCAGGCAGCGCAAGAAAGTTGACTTGCCCGATCCGGACGGGCCGATGACCACCGCGACCTCCCCGGCGGCCACCTCGAAGTCGATGCCGGCCAGCACCTGGTTACTGCCGAACGACTTGTACACCTGCTCGGCGATGATGAGGGGCGACGTGGCCGCGGCATCCGCCGGCGTGATTAAATCTGTCTGCATGTTCGTCATAGCGACCCTCCCGAGCCCAGCGTGGTGTCGACGGCCAGCTTGCGTTTTGCCTGGGCGCTCTGCATCATGGCCCGACTCCAGCTGGCGCGTGGCGATGGCGGCGTGTTGACGTTTCCGAATTTTTTTTCCAGCTTGTTCTGGAAGTAGGTGGCGATGACGGTCATGACCATGTACCAGATGCTCACCACGATGAGCAGCTCCATGATCTTGCTGTTCTGTTTGTAGATCTGGCTGGCGTTGGTCATGAGGTCGTGGCCGGCGACGACGTAGACCAGCGAGGTGGTCTTCAGCATGCTGATGAACTCGTTGCCGATCGGCGGCAGGATGATGCGCCCGGCCTGCGGAAGAACAACGACGCGCAAACGCTGCGCAGGGGTCATGCCGATGGAGCTGGCGGCCTCTGACTGCCCGACATCGACGGCCTGAATGCCGGCCCGCACGGTCTCGGCGGCATAGGCGCCGAGGTTCAGTGCGAGGCCGAGCATCGCGGCGTTGAAACCCGTCATCAGGGTGTTCATGTCCCATTGGTAGCCAATGGCGGTGAACGGGATGGCGAGGGTGAGGGTCGGGAACAGGAACGCGAGGTTGAACCAGAAGATGAGCTGAACCAGAACCGGTGTGCCGCGGAAGAACCAGATGTAGATGTTGCTCAACGTCTGCGCCAGCGGGTTGGACGAAAGCTTCATCACCGCGAGGATCACGCCGATGCTCAGCCCGACGACCGTCGAAATCAGCGAGAGCCAGATGGTGACGAGCACCCCGTCGAGGATCTTCGGGAACACCAGGTAGTGCATCACGTCCGGCCACGAGATATGCGGGTTCGTGATCAGCGTGTAGGCGAATCCGCCGAGCGCGAGCGCGCACAGCAGCCCGACGATCACGCGGCCCGGATGCTTCAATCGAACGATATTCGATGTGTCGGGTTGCAGCACCCGAGCCGGCGTTTCCGTCATCTTTGTCTCCATTTGTAAAGGCTTAACCCAGGCGTGGAACCGGTGGGGCTACTTGCCCTGGTTCACCGTGGCTTCGGTGACGGCCATGCCGGTCAGATCCCAGGCAGTGAGGATTTCGCCGTAGGAGCCATCAGCGATGAGCTTGTTCAGGGTGTCCTGAATGAGGGTGATCAGTTCGGTGTTCTTCGGGTCGACGGCGATGCCGAACAGCGAGTTGCCCGGGATCTCGATGGCCTCAATGGCGCCCTTGGCCTCAACGGCACGGAATACACCCACGGGGTAGTCGTTCATCCCGGCCTGCGCACGACCGTTCTGCAGCTGCAGCAGGGCCTCAGGGTCGTTTGCGAAGCCCAGGATCTTGATCGCGGCCTTGCCATCGGCGAGGCAGTCTTCGCTGAAGGTGGTGGCCAGCTGCATGTAGTAACCGTTGTCGAGCACGGCCATGGTGTGTCCGCAGAGGTCCTTCGGCCCGTTGATGCCTTCCGGGTTGCCCTTCTCCACGATGAGCGCTCCGGAGGACTTTGCGTAGTCAACGAACGAGACCTTCTCGCGACGCACCTCGGTGTCGTTGAATCCTGAGGCCAGGATGTCGAAGCGACCGGAGGCGACACCCGGCATCATCGAGTTCACATCGGAGTTGCTGATCTCGACGGTGACGCCCCAGCTGTCGGCGATCGCCCGCACGAGCGACATGTCGACGCCGACCATGCTCTTGCCGTCGGTGTCGAACATCTCCATGGGCGGATAGCCGTCTGCCGTAGCGACCTTGAGCCCATTGGAGGCGATGCTTTCGGGAACGCGGGCGGCAAGCGCGGCGTCTTGTTTGATTCCGGCAAGAACGGATGCCGCGAGGTCGCCGGTCGGGACGGTGTTCTTGACTGCTGCGGCTGGGGCGTCTGAGGAGCCCGTGTTGCCGATGGCCTGTCCACCACAACCGGTGAGCAGCATCGATCCCAGGGCGAGGGAGACAAGTGCGGTCTTCTTGAATTGCGCGTTCTTCATGAGTGATCTCCATTGATTGGTGTGAAGGGTGAGCGGGTTTCTGCGGTGCTGTGGTGCAATCGTGCCGTGGTGCCGGCGGGTAAGGATTAGGCCGTGTACCGGCTCTGCCCGCCGACTACGGTCTGCAAGACCCTGGTCTGCAGGAGGGCCGTGGTGTCGACGGCGAAAGGGTCACGGTCGAGCACCGCGAAGTCGGCGAGAAAACCCGGTGCGAGCGCACCCTTGGTTGCGGACTCCGCCGAGGCGACGGCCGGAGCGCGCGTGTATGCGACAAAGGCCTGTTCGCGGCTGAGCCTCTCCTGCGGCTGCCAGCCGAGCTCTGGGGTGCCGTCGGGTCGCTGTCTCGTGATGGCGGCGTGGATTCCGGTGAACGGGTTCGTGCTCTCCACCGGCGCATCCGAGCTGAAGGCAACGTGCACACCGGCTTCCAGGGCGCTGCGCCAGGCGTAGGAAAGCAGGTCGCGGCCGTGCAACAGATCGTCGACCATGTCGATGTCGGACGTGCACGACGCCGGCTGCATACAGGCGATCACGCCGAGCCCGCCGAGGCGCGCGAGGTCATGCGCTCGCACATGCTGCAGATGCTCGATGCGATTGGGCACCGCGGGGAGCGGGCGCCCGCTGGACCGCGAGGATTCCAGCGCGGTGAGGGCGTTGGTGGCAGCGCCGTCTCCGATGCAGTGCACGGCGACGGCGAGGCCGTTGTCATTGCAGCGAGCGACGAGATCGTTCAGCAGATCTGCCGGTGTGACGGCGACGCCGAAGTTCTCGGGCTGGCCGGTGTATGCCTCGTGCAGCAGGCAGGTGTGTGACGACAGCGAACCGTCGCCGAAGATCTTGACGGCACCGTAGCGAAGCCACGCATCGCCGGATCCGCTGGTCACGCCGGCGTCGATCAGGGCGTCGAGTGCGGCAACCGGCATGAGCTTGTGCACCCGAAGCGGCAGCGTGCCCGCGCTCCTGAGAGCGGAGAAGGCCCTCAGGGCATCCTCACCGTCGATGTCATGGATTGTGGTGACTCCGTGGGCGAGCAGGCGCGCCAGGGTGGCTTCGAGGGTAGCGTCGAGGGCCGCGCTGGTCTGATCGGCGAAGAAGCGCTCGGCAGCAAAGGCCGCCGACTCCCCCAGGATGCCGGTCAGGCGGCCCTGACCGTCGCGCCCATAACTGCCACCGATGGGATCCTGGTCTTCCGCGCTGATGCCCAGCCGGTCGAGGGCCGCAGAGTTCAGCCAGAACGTGTGCAGGTCGCCGTGGTGCAGGGCGACGGGCACCGGGCCGGTCACGGAGTCCAACTGCCATCGGGTGGGCAGCGTGGTGTCGGCCCAGGTGAGGCTGTTCCAACGCCCGCCGAACAACCAGTCGGCGGCGAGGTCGGGCGTGAGGGTGGCGCGCGCGTCGATCGCGTCGCGCACCCTGGCCAGGGTGTTCTCGAGGCTGCCGGCGCCCGAGAGATCGATCTCGTTATGCTGCAGGGCGAGCTGGGCGGTGTGGATGTGACTGTCGGTGAAGCCCGGCACGACGTAGGCGCCGTGCAGGTCGACCCGCGCGGCGCCTGCGCCGGCGAAGTCGCGGCTCTCGGCCACAGATCCGGCGAAGACTATCGTTTCGTCGCGCACGACGATGG
>JBDTAA010000069.1:0-3224 GCA_039924805.1 Cryobacterium sp. | reverse complement strand
CGTTGCAGCAACGTCGTGGCTCGCCAAGCTCCCGGTCGACGGTTGGCACGATCACCACTCTGTCCAATCTGCTTCGTATGCTCTACTCCAGGGCCGGCACGTATCCTCCCGATGCCACGCCCCTCGCCGCTGAGGCGTTCTCGCCGAATACCGCCGCCGGGGCGTGCGCTCGCTGCCACGGCCTCGGGGTGGTGCACGACGTCACAGAGGAGCTCCTTGTTCCGGACGGAGCGTTGAGCATCCGCGAAGGGGCAATCGCTGCGTGGCCGGGCGCATGGCAAGGCGCGAACCTGCGCAGCATCGTGCGCGGCCTGGAGATCGACATCGAGAAGCCATGGTCTGCGCTGCCGCGCGCGGATCGGGATTGGCTGCTGTACACAGAGGAGCAGCCCTCCGTGCTGGTCGAACCCGAGCCCGGCCGCATCGACCACGGATATTACGGAAAGTTTTGGAGCGCACGCAAACACATCATGCATGTGCTCTCACAGTCGCAGAGTGAGCGGATGCGCGAGCGTGCCTTGCGCTTCGTTCGGAGCATGGCGTGCCCTGACTGCAGCGGCAGCGGCCTGCGTCTGGAGGCGCTAGCAGTCACGTTCGCTGGGCGCACCATTGCTGAGATCAATGCGGTGCCGCTTTCAGATCTCGCGGCAGAATTGAGATCCGGCGTCGACCGCGCAGCGGCATCTCGGGAGGGGAGCAGCGAGGCGGCCAGCCGAATCTCCGCCGACGTGATCACGCGGGTCGAGGTACTCCTCGACCTCGGTCTCGGCTATCTAAGCCTCGGACGAAGCTCGACCACGCTCTCGCCTGGCGAATCACAAAGGCTGCGCATCGCCACCCAATTGCGCTCTGGGCTGTTCGGAGTCGTCTACGTGCTCGATGAACCCTCCGCTGGGCTGCATCCCGCCGATGCGCAACCACTTCTCGACGTATTGGAGCGTCTCATCGCGTCCGGCAACTCGCTTTTTGTGGTCGAACACGACCTCGACGTCATCCGCCGTGCGGACTGGGTTGTCGACATCGGACCCGCTGCAGGCGAGGGTGGCGGCCACGTCGTCTATTCCGGGGTTGTCGAGGGTCTCCGGGAAGTTGGGGAGTCGATCACTGGCCGATACCTCTTTCCGAGCGCGGCAACGCCGCTTCGCAATACCCGAACACCTGAGCGGTGGTTACGCCTGCACGGGGTCACTCGGCACAATATCCGCGACGCGTCGATAGAGATTCCGCTCGGCGCGATGACGGCGGTCACCGGCGTCTCAGGCTCTGGAAAGTCAACCCTCGTTACCCAGGTGCTTGCGCACGTGGTGCGCGGTCATCTGGGCGCGGCCCCCGGGTCGCCGGACGAGGCGGTCCTCGAGGTTGACGTCGAGGGCGTGTCGGGGATGGAATCCTTCGATCGGCTGGTCGTGGTCGACCAGCGCCCGATCGGGCGCACCCCCCGCTCCAACCTCGCCACCTACACCGGCATGTTCGATGTCGTGCGCAAGCTCTTCGCCACGACGGACGAGGCGAATGCCCGTGGTTACAACGCGGGACGATTCTCGTTCAACGTTGCCGGCGGACGCTGCGAGACCTGTCAGGGCGAAGGATTCGTCTCCGTCGAACTGCTGTTCCTGCCCGGCACCTACGCGCCCTGCCACACCTGTCACGGTGCGAGGTACAACGTCGAGACGCTTGAGGTGATGTATCGCGGCGAGTCCGTCGCGGGTGTCCTCGCGATGACTGTCGACGCAGCCGCGGCATTCTTCGCCGACGTCCCTTCGGCATCCAACAGCTTGGAGACCCTACGCGATGTCGGGCTCGGCTACCTGCGGCTTGGCCAGCCCGCGACCGAGCTCAGCGGTGGGGAGGCGCAGCGCATCAAACTGGCGACCGAGTTGCAGCGGGCCCGCCGCGGGCACGCACTATACCTGCTCGACGAGCCGACCTCGGGCCTGCACCCGGCCGACATCCGGTTGCTGATCGACCAGCTGCAACGGCTGGTGGATGCCGGCAACACCGTTGTGCTCGTCGAGCACGACCTGGCTGCGATCGCCGCGTGCGACTGGGTCATCGATCTGGGGCCGGGCGGCGGTGACGCCGGCGGCCAGGTGATCGCGACCGGTACTCCGAGCGACATCTCGGCCAGCGGGGGCGCGACGGCGAAGCACCTTGCAGCGTGGCTCTCGAGGCAAGACCCCAACCCGTGAGCGGCCGGCTGGGCCCGCTCTCTTCCTCGCCTGCGCCGGCTCCAGCGCCCTATGCCCGTTTCATCCACCGACAATTAGGAGTCATCGTGGACTACATGCTCTTCATCTGTACCGATCCCACAGCGCCGGAGTATGTGGCCGCCGAGGACAACATCGGGGAGTGGGTGGCCGAGATGGAGGCGCGGGGGGTCGCCCGTCACGGTGATCGCCTGCGCCCCGTCGGCGATGCGACCACGGTCACGGTGCGCGCCGGCGAGGTGACCGTTTCGGATGGACCTTTTGCGAAGACGCCGGAATCGATTGCGGGCTACGACATCATCTCTTGTGCCGATCTCGATGAGGCCATCGAGGTCGCGTCCAAGCACCCCATGGCGAGATTCGGCAAAATCGAGATCCGACCCGTGTGGCCACTGGCGGAGTAGCCACCGGGGAGTAGCCACGGGGCAGTAGCCACTCAGCGCGACGTGTTCGTGTCTGGAAGCATGTCGGCGTGCCGGTGGGCGACCTTCCACTCGTTGTAGCTCGGTTTGCACAGCGGCTGTTTGCCAGGCGCCGAACACCGTGACGGGATCGTGGCGAGACCAGATCGACAGTCGCGATGGCAGCTCGTCGAACTCCGCGACGTACGATCAGATGGTGCCCCCACGTTCGCCCCTGCCGCAACGACACGGGCTCGATGCCGCGTGGGTGCGCACCCTGGATCTTGACAGCTCCCGGCCGGACCCCTGGCCGACCATGGGGGCCTGGCTGCACGAGCGGTTGTCCGATTTCGTTAACGTGACGGGGTTCCTGGCCGAGGAGCGGTTTGTCTATGAGTCGGGCGCCCCGGTCGTCGGCAGCGCCCCGTACCTGCCCTGCACGTTTGTGTGGTTTCACCGCGACCGCCCCGACGAGACCGTCGTACCCGGGCGCATCCACGTGATTCATCGCGATGAGCGGATCGTCGTTGTCGATAAGCCGGCTTTCCTCTCGACCATCCCGCGTGGTCGGCACGTGCTGCAGAGTGTGGTCGTGCGCTTGCGCGCGGAGTTGGGG
>JBDTAA010000068.1:0-16742 GCA_039924805.1 Cryobacterium sp. | reverse complement strand
CGACCTCGTACGCAGGCGCTCCTCCAGCGACCACGCCCCGGCGTGTGGCCAACTCAGGAGATCCGACGAGGGCACCCGGGGGCGCGGCACAGCTCCGCGGGCATTGCCGGGACAGCCGCCCGCTTCTCCTGAGTTAGCCACGCCTGCATAGGTCCCGGAGGTACGGCGCGAGGCCGACGACGGGAGGGGGCCGGGGCGGCCGCACGGCGGGCAGGGCACGCAAAAGGGCCCCGACCGGAGTCGGGGCCCTTCCTGCGTCAGTAGCTCGTCAGTGATGAATCACTGACTGGTCACCGACTAGTTGATGCGCGTGTACGTGTTGTCCTTGTTGTACTCGTAGAGGCCGATGGTTGCCTCGGTCGGGTCGCCGTTCTCGTCGAACGTGATCGGGCCGGAGAAGCCGTCGTAGTTGATCTGCTTGCCGTCCTTGAGAGCCTTGGCGGCGCTCGGGAAGTCGGTGACCTTCTCGCCGTCACCGGTTCCCCCGGAAACCTGGCGGAGGTACGAGGCGATCGACTTGCCGGATACATCGTTGCCCGCGTAGGCGGCCATGGCGAGCAGCATGACGGTGTCGTAGGACTCGGCCGCGTAGCTGAAGTTTTTCAGCTTCGGGTCGATCTCC
Source organism: Cryobacterium sp. (assembly GCA_039924805.1). Classification (GTDB taxonomy): domain Bacteria; phylum Actinomycetota; class Actinomycetes; order Actinomycetales; family Microbacteriaceae; genus Cryobacterium. Next base: position 16,120 of record JBDTAA010000068.1, on the reverse strand, counting down.
AGCAGACGCTTGGTGAAGTCGCCGAGCCCACCGACGTCGAGACCGGGCAGGGTGCCCTTGGCACCCGTGATGAGGTCGGCCTTGAAGTCCTTGCTGTAGTCGGCCAGGTTGCCGTCAACGAAGTAAAGCTTGCCGCCGGGGTAGCCTGCTCCAACGAGAGCCGGAACAATGATCTTCGCCTGGTCGAACGTGATGATTGCAATCGCGTCCGGGTTGGCCGCGGTCACATCCGAGATCTGCGCAGCGAAGTTGGAGTCACCTTCGTTGAAGAGCGATTCGGCGACGACCTTGCCGCCTGCACCCTCGAAGGTCTCCTTGAGGGACTTGGCGAGGCCGGTCCCGTAGGCGTCGTTGAGCACGATCATTCCGAGGGTGCTGTTTCCGTCCTCAGCGATCTGGTTGCCCAGTACCTCACCCTGCAGCAGGTCCGACGGGGCTGTACGCCAGTACAGGCCCTGGTCGGGGTAGTTGGTGAAGTCCGGCGAGGTATTCGCCGGGGAGAAGTGGACGACGCCGGCGCCGGTGATCTTGTCGATCACGGTCTTGGAGACGCCCGAGGACGCCGCTCCGACGATGGCCGAGACGTTCTGCGAGAGCAGGTCGGTCACGGACACGGTTGCGATGTCGGTCGTGGTGTCGCCGGAGTCACGGTAGATGGCATCAACCTTGATGCCAAGGTTGGCATCGTTGATGTCCTTGACGGCCAGCGCGACGCCGGCTTCTTCGGGCGGGCCGAGGAAGGCGAGAGCGCCACTCTGGGGAAGGATGGTGCCGATCTTCAGGGTGAGATCGCGGTCGCCGGCCGTAACCGACTTCGCATCGCCGCTTGCTGTGGGCGACGCTGACCCTGACGGTTCAGCGGCTCCGTTGCTGCTGCATCCGGTGAGCAGAAGTGCGCTGACGCCGACCATGGCGATACCAGTGACAACTGCTTTGACCGAGCGCGAAGCCGAAGCCTTCGCGAATACACTCATGTTGCTCCTTGGGCTAGGAATACTTACGAACATCACGGCGATCGGATGCCGCCGTCCTTGTCACAGTATTCATCGCGGCCCGCCGAAACAACATTCATGGGGCCCGAGCCCCAAAACCGTCCCAAATCGTTACGTTTGGCGGCCTGCACGCATCAGATCGTTAGGATCGCTCGCCCGTTGCGCCGACAAAGCGGATTTCCTGCTTGTCGGCCAGCGCGGCCAGGCATTCACCCCAGGACGTGCACGCCGTCGGTCCCGTCGTCACCGATTCCAGCTTCGACGCGACGGAGGGCCCTCCGTCGTCGTCGGCGACCGTGGCGGCCAGCGCTGCCGTGACCATCCCGTCGTACGCTTCCGCCCCGCCGAGGAACGCGGTCAGGCCAGGATCCGCGGTGCCGAGCCGGGTCATGAACGGCGTGCCGGGAGTGACTGGGCTGCCGTTGCGCACGAAAGCGCCGAGTTGAAGCAGTGCGATGTCCGCCGCGTCGATCGCGGTCGCCGCGTCCTTCGGGATCTCGGAGGTGGCGTCCCAGAGCACGACGTCGACTCCTCGCGCAACGAGGTCGGTGATCGCGGCATCGAGGTCGCCGGCCGAATTGCGGTGCACGAGGTCGACGGCATTACCCAGAACGCCTCCCTGCTCGAAGACCTCCCGGGCCGCCAACTCGGTGCCGGCGACCTCCGCTGCGCCCTGGGCGGCGCTTTCCCCGGTCATGGGGAACAGCGTGCCAACGCGCAGGACACCGTCTCCGGAGGCGACGACGGGGGCGGCTGTCACTGTCGGCGACGCCGTCGGCTTCGGCTCCTTCTGGGGAGTCGTGCAACCCGTCAGCACGAGCGCGAGGGCAATCGCCCCGGCCGCCATCACGGTGGGGAATGCATGGTGCGTCATCGGTGCGTCCAATCAGCTGCGGGGTGCGTGCTCGAGCGTACCGTCTGCTCAGGTCGGCTCGAGGGACGCACGCCGCGGGGGGCGGCCCGTGGAGACCATGTCGACAGTCAGGATCAGCAGGGCGACCCAGACGAGCCCGAAGCCCACCCAGCGCTCCGGTGGCATGGGCTCGTGCAAGACGAACACACCCACAAGAAATTGCAGCACGGGGGCGAAGTACTGAATCAGGCCCAGGAAACTCAGCGGCAGGCGCCTGGCCGCCGCGGCGAAGAACAGCAGCGGCACCGCGGTGACGACCCCGGTGCCCAGCAGGCCCAACGTGTGCCACGGCGAAATCGTACCGAAGGTGAGCCCGGACAGGGCACCGACCACGATGAGCTGAATGACGGCGATGGGCGCGAGCCAGATCGTCTCGATGGTGAGCCCGGCGACGGCATCCACTGCACCGCCGACGCGCTTCTTGATCAGGCCGTAGAAGCCGAAGGAGAAGGCCAGGACGAGCGAGATCCATGGGAGAGAGCCGTACCCGATCGTGAGCACGACCACCGCAAGGAGGCTGATGCCCACGGCAACCCACTGGATGCCCCTGAGCCGTTCCCGGAGCACGAGCACGCCGAGGAGCACGGTCACGATGGGGTTGATGAAGTAGCCGAGTGCCGCCTCGACGACGTGTCCACTCAGCGCCGCGAAGACGTACATCTGCCAGTTGATGAAGATGAGGAGCCCGGCCAGCCCCATCGTCCAAACGACCCGGGGTCTGCGCAGCACCGCGGCGAATGAGCGCCATTTGCGGGTGACCGCGATGATGAACGCGCAGAAGACGAGCGAGAAGAGCACCCGCCAGGCGACAATCTCGAGGGCGGATGTCGGAACGAGCAGGATGAAGTACAGGGGAAGGAGCCCCCACAGCGAGTAGGCCAGGACCGCGAAGAGCAGGCCCGTGCTCTGCTCGTTCCGCGGGGCGCGCGCGACGCGGCCGCCTGCGGGCTCAGAACCCGCCGACTCATCAACCATCTAGAGACCTTCCGAACGTGAAGAATCCCGGACGGCAATGCCATCCGGGATTCAACGCTACATATGTATGACTAGCGAACGACGACCGCGAGAACGTCGCGAGCCGACAGGACGAGGAGGTCCTCGCCGCCGAACTTGACCTCGGTTCCGCCGTACTTGGAGTAGATCACCTTGTCGCCGACGGCGACGTCGAGCGGGATCCTGTTGCCATTGTCGTCGATGCGGCCGGGGCCGACTGCGACAACTTCACCCTCCTGGGGCTTCTCCTTGGCGGTGTCAGGAATGACCAGCCCGGAAGCGGTGGTCTGCTCTGCGTCGACCTGCTTGATGACGATGCGATCCTCGAGCGGCTTGATGGAGACCGACACGGTTGACCTCTTTCTTAACGAAGACTTGGGTTAGCAGCCTCACAGCGAGAGTGCTAAATCGAGTTTAGGGGGCTTCTGGCACTCACGCAACGTGAGTGCCAGATCCGGTCGGTCTTGATAGGTTTGCCGGATGGATCGCTCTGAGCTCGTCGAGCTGCTGTCGCCCGAGGGTTTGCGCCTGCTGGACTCCCTCCCGACGTACGAGGCGACCGCCGACGTCGTGCGGATGGTCTCCGAATTACGCAAAGCCGGCCACGCGCCCGGCCTGGTCGCCGCCGTGCTCAGCCAGTCCAAACTCCGCGCGAAGGCCGACGCCAAGTTCGGCGAATTCGCCGGCCGGATGCTGTTCACGGAGGCCGGCCTCGAGCAGGCGACCCGGCTCCGTGTCGCCGCGCTGCACGCCGGACGCTTCGTCGCCGCCGGCACAAACCGCGTGGTCGACCTGGGCTGTGGGATCGGCGGGGACGCCATGGCCATGGCCGCGATGGACCTCCGGGTGACCGCCGTCGACACCGACGAGGTGACCGCGGCGGTCGCCAGCTACAACCTGGCCCCGTTCCCCAGCGCGACGGTCGTCAACGCGGAGGCGGAGAGCATCGACCTCGGCGACTTCGACGCCGCCTGGGTCGACCCTGCCCGGCGAACCGCCGGCCACTCCAACACGGCCCGGCTGACCAAACCCGAGGACTACTCGCCCCCCCTCGACTGGGTCTTCGGCCTCGCCGGGCGCCTGCCGATCGGGGTCAAACTGGGCCCCGGCCACGACCGCGACCTCATCCCGGACGATGCCGAGGCGCAGTGGGTGTCTGTCGACGGCAAGCTGGTCGAGATGGGTCTCTGGTTCGGCGCCGTCGCGCGGGGGGGAATTCGCCGCTCGGCGCTGCTGCTCAGCCACGATGGCGTCGCCGAACTCACCGCTCCGGCCGACAGCGAAGACGTCGTGGTCGGCACGCTCGGTGACTACCTCTACGAACCGGATGGCGCGATCATCCGCGCCCGCCTGATTGGCGACCTGGCCCGCTCCCTCGACGCACTCATGCTCAGCGATGGCATCGCCTACCTCACCTCCGCCACCCTGCAGGCGACCCCGTTCGCCACGGCGTTCCGGGTGCTCGAGACCCTGCCGGTCGACGAGAAGAAGCTGAGGCTGGCCCTGCAGGAGCGCCGCATCGGCACCCTCGAGATCAAGAAGCGTGGTGTGGATGTCGACCCGGCAGCCCTGCGCACTCGCCTGCGCCTGAAGGGGCCCGAATCGGGCACCCTCGTGATGACCCGCGCGGCCGGCCACCGGGTGGCCCTGCTCGTGGAACGGGTTCGCTGACGGCCGGCGCGGCGGCCGCCGGGTACAACGAGCTAGCCCAGCGTCGGCAGCAGCACCTGGGTGATGTAGACGATCCAACCCACCACGATCACGAGTCCGGCAATGCCCGTCGCCAGGCCGTATCCCCAGAGCGTCTTCGCCCCCGGTTCGGCGGTTCTGGCCACGAGGGCGAGGATGACGGCGGCCAGCGAGACGGTCGCGCCCCAGACGCCGAAGACCGCGAAGAGGAGGCCGACGAGGCCGCACGCCAACGAAGCGATTGAGAATCCGCGCCTACTGGTGACCGTCTTGATCTGAGCGTCGGAGTACGCGTACGGCACCCAGTCGGTGGGCGCCGTCATCGTCGACTCCCAGGCCAGCTGTCCCTCGGGCGCCGGCGCCGGGGGCGTGAGATCGAGACGAAAATCCTCCGGCGACGCCGGGTCGCGGGCGTGCGAACTCATGACTATTCCTTTGGGGCACGAGGATCGCCGCCGAGCGCGACGGCGCCATCCTCGATGGTTGAGCGATCAGTGTTCAACTACCAGTATTACCCGGGGTAGCCCGTCGAACTCGCAAAGAGCACGCCCCAGATCAGTACGCTGAGCAGCGCGAGTGCGAGGCCGACGAAACCCGTGATAATCCCGGTCAACCACAAACCCCGCGCCTGGGGTTCCTTCGCCTTGCCGACGAAACCGAGCACAACGGCAGCGGCGGGGAAGAACATCGCCATGACCCCGCCCACGAACGGGATGACGGCAATGGGCGAACCGATGATTCCGATGATCCCGGCGACCAGCGACAGGATGCTCAGGATCGCCGGCTTCCTGACCGGGCCCGTTTGCGCGTACGGGTTCGCTCCCTGGGCGCCGTAGGTGGGTGGCGGGGGCGTGGGCGTGCCGTGCGCCGGCGGCTGCTGCGTCGGCTGCTGCGTTGGCGGCTGCTGCGTTGGCGGTCCGTACGCCGGCGGCGGGGGCGTTGGCGCCCCGTAGGCCGGCGGGCCGGGCGGAGACGTCGGCGGCTCGGCCGGCGTCGCCCCGGGCACGTCGGGTCCCTGCGGCTCGTGGGGCACCTGGGGAACCTGGGGAACCTCTGGGCGGTCGGGGTTGTTCGGATCGGTCATGGCAAATCCTTCCACTCGATTCGAGCTGGCCGGTGGGACTGGGGGCGGCTGGCTGCTAACCGTTCAGCACTGAGGGGTTGTTGGTGACAAGGGTCATCAGGGGAATGAAGAGGAGGAAGAAGACCAGGATGCCGATTACGATTCCGGCGTAGCCGAGCACGAGACCGGCGATGGCGAGGCCCCGCCCCTTCTCCAGTGTCTTCGTGATCTGGCTGAGGGCGATGTGCCCGGTGATGATCGCGACGAGGGAAATGGTGAGGATTCCGGTCACCAGCGACACGATCGCCAGGACGTTGTACTTCTCCACCGGTGCGCCGTACGGCTGCTGGCCATAGCCAGGCTGCTGAGGCTGCTGCTGCTGCGGCTGGTAGTAACCAGGTGCGGCAGGAGGCTGCTGCTGATAGGCGGGGGCAGCGGGAGGCTGCTGGGCGGGAGCCTGGGGCTGCTGCCCGGAAGGAGGTGTCACTGGCGGAAGGTTGGGATCGGTCATGAGAGAGACTCCTTCTGGGCTCCGAAAGCGCGTCGGCCGGTCACGAAGAGCTCGGTGCGGCGGTGCCAGAATACCGCAGATACCGCAAATAACGGGGTGAGGCGGCGTTTTAGATCTGGATGTCCGACACCGGCAGGGTCGAATCTGCGCCGAATCCCAGCGAGGACGGTTCCCTCCCGGCCATGATCAGCTGTGCCCCGAGTGCCGCGATCATCGCGCCGTTGTCGGTGCAGAGCGACAACGGCGGGATGCGCAGGGCGATCCCGGCCGCCGCCGTGCGCTCCTCGGCCAGCGCCCTGAGCCGCGCGTTCGCGATAACGCCGCCGCCGAGGAGCAGACGCGGCACCTCGAGGTCGACGCAGGCTGCGACGGCCTTGGTGAGCAGGATGTCGACGACCGCCTCCCGGAAGCTGGCCGCGACATCCGCGATCGGAACGTCCTCACCGGCGTCCTGTCGCTGCTCGACCCAACGAGCGACGGCCGTCTTGAGGCCGGAGAAGGAGAAGTCATACCGGTGCTTGGCCATGTCCTTTGGACGGCTGAGCCCGCGGGGGAACCGGATGGCCTTCGGGTCGCCACCGACGGCCGCTCGATCGATCTCGGGCCCGCCGGGATAGGGCAGGCCGAGGATGCGCGCGACCTTGTCAAACGCTTCGCCCGCCGCGTCGTCGATGGTCTCGCCGAGCAGTTCAACGTCGGAGACGAGGTCGCGCACGAGGAGCAGGGAGGTGTGGCCGCCGGAGACGAGGAGAGCGATCGTCGGGTATTCGAGCGGTTCGTCGGCGTTGTCGTGCCCGCTGTTCGCCTCGCCGTTGCGCAGCAGGTCTGCGCCGACGTGGCCAACGAGGTGGTTCACGGCGTAGATGGGCTTGCCGAGGGCGACGGCGAGCGCCTTGGCCGCGCCGACGCCGACCATGAGGGCCCCGGAGAGCCCCGGCCCGCAGGTCACCGCGATGGCGTCCACGTCGACCAGCCGGATGCCGGCCTCGGCCACGGCCGCCGTGATCGCGGGCACGAGCTCCTCGAGGTGAGCCCGGGCGGCGACCTCCGGAACGACGCCGCCGTAGCGGGCGTGTTCCTGCATCGAGGAGGCGATCGTATTGGAGAGCAGGGTGGTGCCGCGCACAATGCCGATGCCGGTCTCGTCGCAGGACGTCTCGATGCCGAGCACGAGCGGGTCTGTGCGGTTCATGCGGTCACTTCCGGTGTGGGATCGTCGTGGGCCGCTTCGGCGGGTCGGCTGCCGGCGGGTCCGAGAGACGCCGCGGGGATGCGCAGACGCATGACGATCGCGTCGACGTTGTCGGGCTGGTAATAGCCGCGGCGCACACCGACGTCGTCGAAGCCGAGCCGGCGGTAGAGGCGCTGCGCCGACGGATTGTCCGCGCGAACCTCGAGGAAGACCTCACGCGCCCCACGCTTCCGCGCCTCGCCGATCAGGGTCAGCATGAGAGTGCGGCCCAGGCCATGCCCGCGCGCGGTCTCGGCGACGGCGATGGTCTGGATGTCGGCCTCCGGCGCTCCCTTCGGCGCGAGCAGGCCACCGTAGGCCTCAATCTGCTCGGGGCGGTCCGGCGGGAACGCGACCAGGTAAAAGCAGCTCGGGTCGGCGACATCGCGCGCCATCATCGCCGGCGACCAGGCGTCGTTTTCGAAGATCCCCGTCTCGAGGACCATGATCGCATCCACATCCGCGGGGACGGCGTGGCGCAACTGCCAGGTCGTCGGCTGGCCCGGCAGCGGTTCGGTCGGCAGCGGCTCACTCACCGGCTGACCCGCTTCGGCCCGGCCGACATCGTGACATCGGGCGATCGAAGGTAGAGGGCGTCGTCGGCGGCGAACGGATGCCCGTTCCGGCGCATCAGCGCGGCCACCCGACCGAGCTCGCCGGCCGAGACCAGGGCAGCGTCGAATCGGGGCAGCGCGGCGTGGGCCCAGTCATCGTCGAGCAGCACCGCGGGTTTGGCGACGCCGGGGCCGTCGCTGCGTACCGGGATGCCGGCGTCATCCGTGCCGCCGTACGCCGACCAGTACACCTCGCGGCGGCGGGCGTCGGTGACGACGAGGAGCCCGCCGGTGTGGCCGGAGAGGTAGCGGCCGTAGGCGATCGCATCGTGGCTGATGACGGGGAGGAACGGCTTGCCTGCGCCCAGGGCGAAGACGCGTGCGGCGGCGATCCCGACCCGGAGTCCGGTGAACGGGCCGGGGCCCATTCCGCCGACCACCGCGGAGAGTGCTCCGACGGCCACCCCCGCCTCCCGGAGGCAGTCCGCGGCGAGCTGGCCGACCACCTCGGCATGGCGCATGGTGTCGTCCGTGCCGTGCTCGGCGAGCACCGAACCCTGAGAGTCGACGACGGCCACGCTCGTGCCGGCTGAGGTGTCAATGGCGAGAAGCACGCTTTCAGCCTAGGCGCTGCGCCTGGCCCCGCACGCCCCCGCCGAAACGACGGAGATTCGCGGCAGGATGCCGACACCCGTCGGGTTAGAGGTGGTGTGCGCCGAAATGTCCGTCGAATTCGGGAGACCCGGCCCAGCGCGGGCCGACGGGAGTGATCGTGACGGTGCGCGGTTCGTCGAGGTCCAGGTCCAGGTCGAGGTCGAGGTCGAGGTCAAGGTCGGCGGATGCGGTCTCGGCGGCTGGGCGAGCCTCGGAGGCGCCGAGCGGGCGCTCGATTTCGATGTCGAGCCAGGACTCGGCGATGCCCTCCAGCATGCCGCGGCCCCACTCGACCACCACGATGGAGTGGGTGAAGTCGATGTCGAGGTCGTCGAGTTCGACGGCGCCGGCGAGCCGGTAGGCATCCACATGAACGAGCGGGGGGCCATCGACCGTGCTCGGGTGGGTGCGTGCGAGCACGAAGGTCGGGCTCGTCACCGACCCGCGCACGCGCAGCCCCTCGCCGAGCCCGCGGGTGAGGGTTGTCTTGCCGGCCCCGAGCGGGCCGGTGAGCACGACGAGGTCGCCCGCTCGGAGGCTGCCAGAGAGTTCACGGCCGAGGTCGTGCATGCGCTCGGCGTCCGGGATCGAGAGGCGCACGGCGGGGGTCCGTTGCGGTTCCATGGTCACGGCTATCCGGCTGCCTGGCCCGGGTAGCTGCGCGGGACGCGGCGGCCGATGCGGGTGACGATGTCGTAGTTGATGGTGCCGGCCGCCCGCGCCCAGTCGTCGGCGCTCGGCACGCCGGTGGCCGGGTCGCCGAACAAAACGACCTCGTCGCCGACGGACACCGGGTCATCCCCCACGCTGACGACGAACTGGTCCATGGCGATTCGGCCGACCACCGGGTGGCGGCGGCGGCGGATGCTCACCTGGGCCAGGCCGGACGCCTGCCGTGGCACACCGTCGGCATAGCCGAACGGAACGAGCGCCAGGCCGGACTCTGCGGGGGCCCGCCAGGTGTAGTCGTAGGAGACGCCAGCGCCCGCTGGAACGTGGCGCACCGCGGCCACGCGCCCGCGCAGGGTCATCGCCGGAACGAGTCCGAGGTCCGCCGAGCTCGCGTCGTCGAACGGCGACAGCCCGTAGATGCTGATGCCGAGCCGCACCATCGAGTACCGCGCGGCGGGCAGGCGCATCGCCGCGGCCGACGCGGCCAGGTGAATGAGTTCCGGCGCCAGACCTGCGGCGGCGGCGAGGGCGAGCCCACGGTCGAACCGCGTGATCGACTCGGCGTCGGCGGCGGGCGACGTGTTGGAGAGATGGCTGAAGATTCCGCGCACCCGCACGCGGCCTGCTCGTTCGAGGTCGGCGGCGAGGCCGAGCACGTCGCCCCACTCCGACTCGTGCACGCCGTTGCGGCTGAGACCGGTCTCGAGCTTCACCTGCACCGACGCTATGCGGCCGAGCGCCTCCGCGGCATCCGACACCTGGCGCAGCTGCCGGGCCGAGGAGACGCCGAGGTCGATGTCGGCGGCGACGGCCGCGGTGAAATCGACGTCGGGGTCGTGCAGCCAGGCGAGGAGGGGGGCGATGATGCCGGCATTCCGCAGTTCGAGGGCCTCCTCGATGTCGGCAACGCCGAGCCAGTCGGCGCCGCCGGCGAGGGCCGCCCTCGCCACCGGCACCGCGCCGTGTCCGTAGCCGTTCGCCTTCACCACGGCCATGGTGTGTGCGGTTCCGGCCAGGGCCCGGAGGTGCGCGACGTTGGCGGTGATCGCACCGAGGTCGACGACGGCCTCCCGGTACCCGGTCACGGTCCCTCGGCGACCACGAAGGCGCAGGCGATGCCCGCGTCGTGCGTCATGGTGAGGTGCACCGACGTGATGCCACGGTCGGTGAGCGCGGCGGCGGCGCTGCCGGAGAGCAGGAATCCGGGGTTGCCGTGGTCATCGGCCGCGACCTCGATTTCCTGCCAGGTGACCCCGGCGGTGTCGCCGAGGACCTTCACGAAGGCCTCCTTGGCGGCGAACCGCGCGGCCAGGGAATGCACGGGCAGGGAGCGTTCGTTCTCGGTGAACAGGCGCGGGACGAGCCCGGGGGTTCGTTCGACCTGGCGCTCAAAACGCGCCAGGTCGACGATGTCGACGCCGATTCCCCTGATCATGAGCGCCCCGTGATCATCTGGCTATTCGACCGTGACGGACTTCGCGAGGTTGCGCGGCTGGTCCACGTCGAGCCCCTTCGCGGTGGAGAGCTCCATCGCGAAGATCTGCAGCGGCACGACGGCGAGGAACGGCTCGAACAGCGGCGCGGCGAGGGGAATGTGGATCACGGTGTCCGCGAACGGCAGCACCGCGGCATCCCCGATTTCGGCGATCGCGATGATGCGTGCGCCGCGCGCCCGGATCTCCTGGATGTTGGAGACGACCTTCGGGTGCAGGTGGGCGGAGCCGCGCGGGCTCGGCACAACGACGAACACGGGCTGGCCGGGCTCGATCAGGGCGATCGGGCCGTGCTTGAGCTCGCCGGCGGCGAATCCTTCGGCGTGGATGTAGGCGAGCTCCTTGAGCTTGAGCGCCCCCTCCATCGCGATCGGGAAGCCGACGTGGCGGCCGAGGAACAGCACGGCGCGGGTGTCGGTCATCCACTTGGCCAGCTGGCCGATCGTCTCGGCCTCTAGCAGGGTCGTGGCGATCTTGTCCGGGATGGCCTGGAGTTCCGCGACCTGCGCGGCCAGTTCGGCCTCGCCCAGGCTGCCGCGAACGCGGGCCAGGTGCAGCGCGAAGAGGTAGAGCGCGGCGATCTGGGCCACGAACGCCTTCGTCGAGGCGACCGCGACCTCGGGGCCGGCGTGCGTGTAGATGACGGCATCCGACTCGCGGGGAATCGTGGCGCCCTGGGTGTTGCAGATCGAGATGGCCTTCGCTCCGGCCTCCCTGGCGTACTTGACGGCCATCAGCGTGTCCATGGTCTCGCCAGACTGGCTGATCGAAATCACCAGGGTGTGCCCGTCGAGCACCGGGTCGCGGTACCGGAACTCGTGGCTGAGTTCGACGTCGACCGGCACGCCGGCCCACTTCTCGATGGCGTACTTCGCTGTCTGTCCGGCGTAGGCGGCCGTGCCGCAGGCGATGATGACGATGCGGCGGATGCCGGCGAGAACGTCGTCGCCGAATTCGGTCAGCTCGGGCACGACGACCTGGCCGTCGGTGATGCGGCCGCGCAGGGTGTTTGCCACGGCGTCGGGCTGCTCGGAGACCTCCTTGGCCATGAAGCTGGACCAGCCACCCTTTTCCGAAGCGGACGCATCCCACGCAACCTCGAATTCGTGCGTCTCAACGGCGACGCCGTCGAAATCGGTGACGGTGACCTGGTCTGCCGTGATCGTGACGATCTGATCCTGGCCGATCGCCAGGGCGCGGTGCGTGTGTTCGACGAATGCCGCAACGTCGGAGCCGAGGAAGTTCTCTCCGTCGCCGAGGCCGACAACGAGCGGCGAGTTCCGGCGCGCGCCGACGACCATGCCGGGCTGGTCCTGGTGCACCGCGAGGAGGGTGAAAGCACCGTCGAGGCGGGCGACAACGGTGCGGAAGGCCTCGCTGAGGTCGCCGACGCGCTGGTACTCGCGCCCAAGCAGGAGCGCGGCCACCTCGGAGTCCGTCTCGCTGGAGAAGCTGAACCCCTCGGCGAGGAGTTCGTCCCTCAACGGGCCGAAGTTTTCGATGATGCCGTTGTGAATGAGGGCAAGCCGGCCGTTGTCGCCGAGGTGCGGGTGCGCGTTGTCATCGGTGGGGCCACCGTGGGTGGCCCAGCGGGTGTGACCGATGCCGGTGGTCCCATTGTTGATCGGGTTCGCCGCGAGTTCGCCGGCGAGCATGGCAAGCTTGCCGGACTTCTTCGCCGTGTTGAGCTTCCCAGCACCGTCGATGACAGCGATCCCCGCGGAGTCGTAACCGCGATACTCGAGTCGACGTAGCCCCCCCATCAAAACTTCAACGCTTTTGCTTGCTCCGACGTATCCCACAATTCCGCACATGGAGATGATTTTAGTCGGACTAAGCTGGGTGGAATGTCCGAGCCGGTTGTGAGCACTGCGAATAATGCTCACGCCACCCCGTTTGTGGAACTCGACCGGGCCGATTGGGCCGCCCTCGCCCCCACCACACGTCTCCCGCTCCGAGAAACCGAGATCGTGCAATTGCGCGGGCTGGGCGAACCCCTCGACCTGAATGAGGTCGCCGAGGTGTACCTGCCGCTAAGTCGCCTGCTCAACCTCTACGCGGCCGGCGCGAGGCAGCTGCACCGGGCGACCAGCGACTTTCTCGGCGAGCGGGCGCAGCGCACACCGTTCGTCATCGGCGTCGCCGGATCGGTCGCCGTTGGCAAGTCCACCATCGCGCGCCTGCTCCGGGAGCTGCTCGCCCGGTGGGAGGACACCCCCAGGGTGGAGTTGGTCACGACAGACGGCTTCCTGTTCCCCAACGCCGAACTCGAACGGCGCGGCCTGATGCAACGCAAGGGGTTCCCCGAATCGTATGACCGGCGCGCCCTGCTCCGGTTCGTTTCGGCGGTCAAGAGCGGCGCGAAAGAAGTTCGGGCCCCGTTCTACTCGCACCTGCGATACGACATCGTGCCGGACGCCCAGATCGTCGTGCGGCAGCCCGACATCCTGATCGTCGAGGGCCTCAACGTGCTGGCGCCGCCCGTGCCCGGGCAGGGCATGGTCGTCAGCGACCTCTTTGACTTCACGGTGTATGTGGATGCCCGCACTCGGGACATTGCCCGCTGGTACGAGGAGCGCTTCCTCAAGCTCCAGCGCGGCGCATTCGCCAACCCGAAGTCGTTCTTCCACCGCTACGCGACGCTGAGCGAGGACGAGGCACGAGCGCGAGCGCGCGGTATCTGGGGCAGCATCAACGAGCCCAACCTGCTGCAGAACATCCGACCCACGCGGTCCAGGGCGACCCTCGTGCTGCGCAAAGATCCCACCCACGCCGTGTCAACCGTGCTCCTGCGCAAGGTCTAGCGGCGTTCCCCTCCGCGAAAACGCAGTCGTGGTCGTTTGCCGTGCCGCCATGAGGCGCACAACTGCGTTTTCGCGCGCGGGGAGGCTCTAGTTTGCGAGTCGCTCGAGCACGACGCCGGCGAGGCTGTTCGCCAGCCGGTCGGCGGTCTGCTGGTCGGCCGCTTCAACCATGACGCGCACCATCGGTTCGGTGCCTGAAGGACGCAGCAGCACGCGGCCCGTGTCGCCGAGCTCGGTCTCGGCGACGCAGATCGCGGCCGAGATCACGTCGTCGGAGTGCAACGCGCGGTGATCGACGCCGCGCACGTTCACCAGGATCTGCGGGTAGACCGTCATGACGGATGCGAGTTCGGCGATGGACTTGCCCGTGCGCGCCATCTCGGCAACAAGGTGCAATCCGGTCAGGATGCCGTCGCCGGTGGTGGCGAACTTGGTCATGATCACGTGGCCGGACTGTTCCCCGCCGAGGGAGAGCCCGTCGGCGTTGAGTTCCTCGAGCACGTAGCGGTCACCGACCTTGGTCTGGATGACAGCAATGTCGTGGGCCTCCATGGCCTTCCGGAGGCCGAGGTTGCTCATGACCGTCGCCACCAGGGTGCGGTCCTTGAGTACGCCGCGTTCGGCCATCGACACGGCGAGGATCGCCATGATCTGGTCGCCGTCGATGATGTTGCCCTCGTGGTCCACGGCAAGGCAGCGGTCGGCGTCGCCGTCGTGGGCGATGCCGATGTCGGCGCCGTGTTCGAGCACGGCCCTGGCGAGGTTGTCGAGGTGGGTGGAGCCCACACCCTCGTTGATGTTGATGCCGTCGGGGTCTGCACCGATCACGGTGAGCTTCGCGCCCGCATCCGTGAAGACCTGCGGCGAGACGCCGGCCGCCGCGCCGTGGGCGCAGTCGAGAACGACGTGGATGCCGTCGAGGCGGTTCGGCAGCGTGCCGAGGAGGTGCACGACGTAGCGGTCCTCGGCGTCGGCGAACCGACGGATTCGACCGACGTCGCCGCCGATCGGCGTGAGCTTGTCCATCGAAAGGTGAGCCTCGATGCGGTCTTCGACGTCGTCGGGAAGCTTGGTACCGCCGAAGGCAAACAGCTTGATGCCATTGTCGGGGGCCGGGTTGTGCGAGGCGGAAATCATCACGCCAAAGTCTGCGCCGATATCGGCGATGAGGAATGCTGCCGCGGGGGTCGGCAGGACCCCGGCGTCGAGAACGTCCACGCCGGAACTGGCCAGGCCCGCGGCGACGGCGGCGGAGATGAACTCCCCGGAGATGCGCGGGTCGCGAGCGAGCACGGCCACCGGGCGGCGGCCTTCCGCGCGGCGTTCTTCGGCGCGTCGCCCGCTGGTCAGAACTGCGGCGCTGGCCTGGGCGAGGCCCAGGGCCAGGCCAGCCGTGAGTTCACGGTTGGCCAGGCCCCGGACACCGTCCGTGCCGAAAAGTCGAGGCATCGTGCCGTCGGCTATCGGATTAACGCTTGGAGAACTGGGGAGCCTTACGGGCCTTCTTGAGTCCGGCCTTCTTGCGCTCCTTGACGCGAGCGTCACGGTTGAGGAAGCCGGCCTTCTTGAGGATGGCGCGGTTGTTCTCTTCGTCGATCTGGTTGAGCGAACGAGCGATACCGAGACGCAGGGCGCCGGCCTGGCCGGAGGGGCCTCCGCCGGTGATGCGGGCGATCACGTCGTAGCTGCCCAGAAGGTCGAGCACCTTGAACGGGTCGTTGATCAGCTGCTGGTGCAGCTTGTTCGGGAAGTAGTCGTTGAGCTCGCGGCCGTTCACCGTGATGGTGCCGGCTCCGGGAACGATGCGCACGCGGGCGATTGCCTGCTTGCGACGGCCAACGGCTGCGCCGGGGACGGTGAGAACGGCGCGAGGCGCCTTGGTTGCAACTTCGGCGGGAGTCTCGGTCGAGTAGCTCTCCGGAGCCGCGTCAATCTGGTCTGCGATTTTCGCCACGATGGTGTGAATCCTTTTTCTTAGAGTCGAGAAGTCTGGGGGCCGACGCTACTGCGCGACCTGGCCGAGGGTGTACGGCTTGGGCTGCTGCGCAGCGTGCGGGTGCTCCGGGCCTGCGTAGACCTTGAGCTTCGCGAGCTGGGCACGGCCGAGCGAGTTCTTCGGCAGCATGCCGCGAATCGCCTTCTCAACCGCACGAGTGGGGTGCTTCTCGAGCATCTCGGAGTAGTTCGTTGCCGTCAGGCCGCCCGGGTAACCCGAGTGGCGGTAAGCGATCTTCAGCTCGAGCTTCTTGCCGGTGAGGGCGATCTTCTCGGCGTTGATGATGATGACGAAGTCTCCCATGTCCATGTGGGGGGAGAACGTGGCCTTGTGCTTGCCGCGAAGAAGAACGGCGGCGTGGCTGGCAAGACGACCGAGAACGATGTCTGTGGCGTCGATGACGACCCAGTCGTGCTGGACTTCGCTTGCCTTGGGTGTGTAAGTGCGCGTCACTGTTGTGCTGCTTTCTTTTCTTCGAACGGAGGTGTTCGTGAATCCCGCTCCGGGCGTGTTCCCATGAGAGGAACACAGTCGATGGAGGGCTCACGTTCGTAT
>JBDTAA010000067.1:0-9372 GCA_039924805.1 Cryobacterium sp. | reverse complement strand
CGGTTGTGCGCCGCCTGACCGACTGACCAACTGGCCGCCTGCGCGCCAAACCGGCCGACCGGGACCCAGTCAGCCGATTCGCCCTGGACCTAGCTGATGAACTTGATCGTCAGGGGGTACGAATAGTACTGGCCCTCGTTCGCCTTGATCGCGGCCAGGATCATGAAGATCACTGCGACGATTCCTAGCGGTGCGTAGAGCACGAAGCCGAGGCCAAGGGTGACGACTCCGATGATCAAGATGCCGAGGGCGTAAATGAGAAGGGAGATCTGAAAGTTCAGCGCTGTCAGACTGTGCGCGCGAATGAACGGGCCCCGTTCCTTGAGCACGATGTAGCCGATGAGGGCCGGGACAAAGCCGAAGATGATTCCGCCGATGTGGATCAGTGTCGCCCAGAGCTTTTCGTCGGCCGGATTCATCGGGGTTGGGGCCTGGTAGGCGGGCGGGGGAGGTGCGGATGACATTAAGATCTCCTTCGGGCTGTGTCGTGGAGTGTGACACGCCTGACCAGAGTAGTGGGCCGGTTACTTGATCAGGCGGAGCGCGAACGGGTAGCGGTAATTGTGTCCGTCCTTGGCCTGCATGAAGCCGAGGATCGAGAAGATCACTCCGACGACCCACAGAATCCAGGAGAGTCCGGCGAAGAGCCCCCCGATGCCGAACGTCACGACCGCCAGGAAGCTCGCGATGATGTTGATGGCCACGTAGCCGATCAGGAGGGTGATCTGAAAGTTGAGCGCTTCCTTGGCCTCAATCGCCGTGAATCGACCGCGGTCCTTGAAGATGAGCCAGATGAGCAGGGATGGCAAGAAGCTGAGGATGCCGCCGAGGTGGGCGAACGAGGCCCACTGCCGGTCTTCGCTCTCGCTCAGGGGCGCGGCCGCGGCGGGGGCGGGCTGGTAGGGCTGTTCGGGCGGCCGCTGGCCGCCGTTCGGATCCTGCGGGTTCTGCGCGTTCGGGTCTTGCGCATTCTGGTCGCTCATGATGGTGCCTTTCAGCGAATCATGCGGGGTCGGCGGTCAGGGTTTCCTGCGTCGATATGCATAAACTACTGCGCCGCATTGACTTGTAGCAATGGGTGATCCCCAGCCAGTCGCGGTATGATTGGCACTCAGTCCTAGCGAGTGCCAACGAGAACCAGAGGGAGGCGATCGCCAGATGGTGTCTGATCGCAGTCTCGAGGTCCTTCGGGTAATCGTGCAGGACTACGTCGAATCGCGCGAACCCGTCGGGTCGAAGACGATCGTCGACCGACACTCATTCGGGGTGTCGGCCGCGACTATCCGCAATGACATGGCTCTCCTGGAAGAGGAGGAGCTGATTGTCGCCCCGCACACCTCATCCGGGCGGATTCCCACCGATAAGGGCTACCGTGTCTTCGTCGACCACCTGGCCGACCTGCGCCCGCTGACGGCTGCGCAGCGCCAGGCCATCGAGACGTTCCTCGGCCAGTCCGCAGACCTCGACGAGGTCCTCGCCCGCAGCGTGCGGCTCCTCTCCCAGCTCACCCACCAGGTCGCCCTGGTGCAGTACCCCTCGCTGTCACGCGCGAAGGTGCGCCACCTCGAGTTGGTGCCGCTCACCGGTACTCGCATCCTCTCCGTGCTCATCACCGACACCGGCCGGGTCGAGCAGCGGGTCATCGACCTGCCGCGCGCCCTCGACGAGGCGCAGCTTGCAGACGTGCGCGCGCGCCTGAGCTCGGTCGTCGCGGGCCTCGGTATGACCGAGGCGGCGGCGGCGCTGTCGGCCCCGGCTGATCTCGTACCGCACGAACTCGAGGACGTGGTCGGCCTCATCACGGCCACTCTCTGCGGCCAGATCGGCGCGAACCGTCACGACAAACTCGTGATGGCGGGCGCGGCGAACCTTGTGCGCACCGAGCACGACTTCACCGGCAGCATTTTTCCGGTGCTCGAGGCCATCGAGGAACAGGTCGTGCTCCTGCGCCTGTTCGGTGAAATGGCGACCGACCAGCACGGCGTCTCGGTGAGCATCGGGCGCGAGAACGCGCCCTTCGGGCTCGGCGAGACATCCGTCCTCACGAGCGGGTATACCTCGCCCGGCGGCAACCTCGCCCGGCTGGGCGTGCTCGGCCCAACCCGCATGGACTATTCCAACAACATGGCGGCCGTTCGGGCCGTCGCCCGGTACCTTTCCAGCCTGCTCGGCGAGAACTGACCGGTAGCCGGGCCAGCGCCGCCCCCACAGACCTCACAGAACATCAGCACACCCCCAAAACCTCAAGGAGAGCCAGCTTTGGCTGACCATTACGAAGTACTCGGCGTTGCCCGCGACGCCACCACCGACGAGATCAAGAAGGCCTACCGCCGCCTCGCCCGCCAGTTGCACCCCGACGTGAATCCGGGAGCGGATGCGTCGGAGCGCTTCAAGTCCGTCACGCACGCCTACGACGTGCTCAGCGACACGAAGCAGCGCCAGCAGTACGACCGCGGCGGGCAGGGCGGCGGAGGATTCGACGGCGGCAACTTCGGCAACTTCGGCGACATCTTCGAGACGTTCTTCGGCGGGGGCGGCGGAACCCGCGGCCCCCGCTCGCGTCGCGAACGCGGCCAGGACGCGCTGCTGCGGGTGGAGCTCGACCTCGACGAGGTCATCTTCGGTACGCACCGCGACCTCGAGGTCGATACCGCCGTCGTCTGCGCCACCTGCAACGGCAGCTGCTGCCAGCCGGGCACCGTCACGGTCACCTGTGACATTTGCCATGGCAGCGGCAATATCCAGCGTGCGGTGCGATCGCTTCTGGGCAACGTCATGACCTCGAGCCCCTGCGGCTCCTGCCGCGGCTTCGGCACGATCATTGCGACCCCGTGCGTCACCTGCCAGGGCCAGGGGCGCGTTCGCGCGCGTCGCACCGTTCCCGTCGACATCCCGGCCGGCGTAGACACCGGCCTGCGACTGCAGATGCCAGGCAGCGGCGAGGCCGGCCCGGCCGGCGGTCCCAACGGTGACCTCTACCTCGAAATGAAGGTGCGTCACCACGACGTCTTCAGCCGTGACGGCGACGACCTGCTCGCCACCCTCGACATTGCGATGACCACCGCGATCCTCGGCACGACCGCTTCGGTCGCCGCGCTCGATGGAGACATCGACGTGCAGATCCGTCCCGGCGTTCAAAGCGGTGAGGTCCTCACCATCAAGGACCGCGGCGTCACGAAGCTGCGCGGCAACGGGCGCGGTGACCTCAAAATCGGCGTGCAGGTGGTCACCCCCACGAAGCTCGACCACAAGGAGCGCGAACTGATCGAAGCGTTCGCCGCCCGGCACAAGGTCGCGGCCCCAACGCTCAGCCACTTCCAGCAGGGACTGTTCGCGAAACTCCGCGATCGGTTCCTCGGCTAGAGGCCGCCATGGCGCACTTCTTCCTCGATGAGACCCTCCGCGCGGAGGACTGCGCCCCCGGCGCCGTCGTGCGCGTGGGCGGAACCGAGGCCAGGCACGCCGTCACGGTGAGCCGGATGCGGCCGGGGGAGACACTGATGCTCGGAAACGGCGCGGGGCTCATCCTCGCCGGCACGGTGGTCACAGCGGAACCGACCGAGCTCGCGCTCCGCGTGGACACCCGGACGGAGACGCCGGCCGCCACGCCCCGGATCGTCCTCGTCCAGGCTCTGGCCAAGGGAGACCGCGACGAACTGGCCATCCAGGCCGCCACCGAGCTGGGAATCGACGGCGTTGTCCCGTGGGCCGCCGCGCGTTCGGTGACGCGGTGGGAGGGCGCCAAGGTCGCCAAGGGTCGCGAACGCTGGGCGAGCATCGTCCGGGAGGCCAGCAAACAATCAATTCGACCCTGGCTGCCGGATGTCGCCGGGCTGACGAGCACGAAACAGCTCGTCGCGCTGGCCGCCCCTACCCGGATGCTGCTGCTCGAGCCGAGCGCCACGGCGCGCCTCACGGACGTCGCCCCGCCAACGGATGACCGCGACATCCTGCTCGTTGTCGGGCCCGAAGGCGGCATCGCACCGTCGGAGCTTGCCGCCCTCGAAACGGCCGGCGCCACCCGCGTGCGTCTCGGCGACACGGTACTCCGCACCTCCACAGCCGGGCCCGCCGCCCTCGCGCTCCTGAACGCGACGCTCGGCCGCTGGTAGCGCGCCCGCTTAAGATAGAGACATGTCTACCCCTGGCGCAGAACCGTCCGTCTTCAGCCGCATCGCCGGCCGCGAAATCCCGGCGACGATCGTGGCCGAAACCGACCGCCTCATTGCGTTCAACGACATTGCCCCGCAGGCGCCCGTGCACATCGTCATCGCGACCAAGACCCCCGATTACCGGAACGTGGGCGAACTCGCGGCGGCAGACCCCGCTCTCCTGGCCGAGCTCGTTGCGCTCGCGCAGCAGATCGCCGATGAACACACGAACGGGCAGTTCCGCCTGATCTTCAACACCGGTGAATCCGCCGGGCAAACCATCTTCCACGTGCACGCCCATGTCCTGGGCGGACGCCTGAAGGAGGGCTCGCTTGGCACCCGCTGACGCAGCCGCAGCCGGCGGTGAACGCGACGAGATCAAGGTCGAGGTCGACGGGATCGCCATGGTCCGACTCCTCGGACCGCAGGATCGATTCCTCAGCACGATCGAAAAGGAATACCCGGACGTCAGCGTTCACGTGCGGGGCAACGAGATCACCCTGTCCGGCGAGCCCACCCAGCTCGAGGCCGTCCGGCGCCTGATCGAGGAGCTGCGATCAATGATCCGCGACGGCCGCGACCTGGTCGAGGCCGAAGTAGCGACCTCGGCGCGGATGATGGGCCTGGACAGTACCCTGAGCCCCTCCGAGCAGCTCGGCCAGGCCATCCTCAGCTCACACGGGAAAAGCATCCGCCCGAAGACTCTCGGCCAGAAGGCCTACGTCGACGCGATCGACGAGAACACGATCGTGTTCGGGATCGGCCCGGCCGGAACGGGCAAGACTTACCTCGCCATGGCCAAGGCCGTGCAGGCGCTGCAGCGGAAAGAGGTCGACCGGATCATCCTGACCCGGCCCGCCGTCGAGGCCGGGGAACGCCTCGGCTTCCTGCCAGGAACCCTCACCGAGAAGATCGACCCGTACCTGCGTCCGCTCTACGACGCACTGTTCGAGATGATGGATCCGGAACTCGTGCCGAAGCTCCTCGCGGCAGGCACCATCGAGGTCGCCCCGTTGGCGTACATGCGCGGACGCACCCTCAACTCCTCCTTCGTCGTCCTCGACGAGGCCCAGAACACCACGCCGGAGCAGATGAAGATGTTCCTGACCCGCCTGGGCTTCGGCACCAGGATGGTCGTCACCGGCGACGTCACCCAGGTCGACATTCCCGCGGGTGCGAGCGGCCTCAAGCTGGTCACCCGTGTCCTCGACAACATCCCCGACATCCATTTCGTACACCTGACCAGCGCCGACGTCGTACGCCATTCCCTCGTGGGACGCATCGTCGACGCCTACACGGAATACGACGCCCAGAAGCAGGCCCAGCGCCACGAAAGCGAGCAGGCACGCGAATTCGCGGCCCGTGCCACCCCGCGCTCCGCCGGCCCGCGTGACCGCCTTCCGAAACGGAGACCCAGTTGAGCATCGAAATCAATAACGAATCGAATATCCCCGTCGACGAGGCCGCCATCCTCAGGCTGGCCGCGTACGCGCTCGATTCCATGCACGTGCACGCGGATGCCGAGCTAGCGATCGTGCTCGTCGACGAGGGCGCGATGGAGCAGCTGCACGTTCAATGGATGGACGAGCCGGGCCCGACGGATGTGCTCAGCTTCCCGATGGACGAGCTGCGCCCCGGCACCGAGGACAACGAAACCCCGGCCGGTCTGCTCGGCGACATCGTGCTCTGCCCCCAGGTCGCGCAGAGCCAGGCGGAGACCGCGGGACACAGCACCCTCGAGGAGCTGCTCCTGCTCACCACCCACGGTGTATTGCACCTGCTCGGCTTCGACCACGCCGAACCGGCCGAGGAACGAGAGATGTTTGGGATCCAGCGCGACATCCTGCTGGGCTTTGCGCTGCAGGAACGAACCCACGACTGATGTTAATCGGTTGGTTTCTCGTAGCAGCGATCCTGCTGGTGGCGTTCGGCGGGCTCATGGCCGCCGTCGACGCCGCCATCACGGCGCAGTCGCGGGCAGACATCGCCGAACTGGCGGAAACCTCGCGCGCGAAACGCTCGCTCCTGGCGATCGCGCGTGACACCGGCGCGCACCTCAACGCCGTCAACTTCATGCGAATCATCGCGGAGACGACCGCCGCCGTGCTCGTCACGCTCCTGTTCGCCACCACCATTGAGGAGTTGTGGCTCGCCCTGCTCCTCTCGGCGCTGATCATGACCGCCGTCTCTTTCGTGCTCGTCGGGGCGAGCCCGCGCAGCGTAGGCCGCGCGCACCCCACTGGCCTCCTCGCCGGCACGGCGCCGCTGGTGCACTTCGTGCGGGTGCTGCTCGGCCCCATCGCCAACGCCCTCGTCGCGCTGGGCAACAAGGTCACGCCCGGCCGTACCCGCCTTGCCACGTTCACGTCGGAGAACCAGCTGCTCAGCATGGTGGATGAGGCCGCTGAGCTCGACGTGCTCGGGGAGGATGATCGCGAGCTGATCCACTCCATCTTCGAGTTCAGCGACACCGTCGTGCGTGAAGTGATGATCCCGCGCACCGACATGGTCACCATCGAGGCCGGGGCATCAATTGGTGCGGCCATGGGCGTCTTCCTGAGCAAGGGCTTCTCCAGGGTGCCGGTGGTCGACGGTGAGGTTGACGACGTCATCGGCGTCCTCTACCTGCGTGATGTGGCCCGGCTCGTCTACGAGCGCCCTCTGAACGTTGAGGAACTCACCGTCGGCGAGCTGGCGAGGCCTGCCGTCTTCGTGCCCGAATCGAAGAAGGCCGACGACCTGCTCCGCCAGATGCAGCTCGAATCCAACCACCTCGCAATGGTCGTCGACGAATACGGTGGAATCGCCGGCCTCTGCACGCTCGAGGACCTGATCGAGGAGCTCGTCGGTGACATCTCCGACGAGTACGACCGCGATGTCGTCGAGGTCGAGGACCTCGGCGGCGGACGCTTCCGCGTGGCGGCGAGGCTCCCGGTCGACGAGCTCGGCGAGCTTTTCGACCTCGAACTGGACGACGACGACGTCGACTCGGTCGGCGGGTTGCTGGCCAAGGCCCTCGGGCGCCTCCCGGTCGAGGGATCCCTCGTTTCCGTGAGTGGACTGGTGCTCACCGCCGAGCGCACGGAGGGCCGACGCAAGAGAATTAGCACCGTGCTGGTGGAACGAGAACAAGCGCTGATTGATGCGCAGACGGCATTCCTCGGAGTGTCGGACGATGAAGGAGCAAATGGCCATGGTTAAAGAAGACGCGTACCGCGCGGGATTCGTGTCCTTCGTGGGCCGACCGAACGTCGGCAAGTCCACGCTGACCAACGCGCTGGTGGGGGAGAAGGTCGCGATCACCTCCTCGAAGCCGCAGACGACTCGCCGGGCAATCCGCGGCATCGTGCACCAAAAGAACGGCCAGCTGATCCTTGTCGACACGCCAGGCATTCACCGGCCGCGCACGCTGCTCGGCGAACGTCTGAACAGCCTCGTGCAGACGACGTTGGCCGGCGTCGACGTTGTGGGCCTGTGTATTCCGGCGAACGAGCCGATCGGCCCCGGCGATCGGTTCATCAACGAGCAACTGGATGCTTTCACGCGCGCCAAGAAGGTAGCAATCGTCACGAAGATCGACGCCTCGTCCAAGACGAGCGTGGCGGCGCAGCTCCTCGCGGTGTCTCAACTGAGGGATTGGGAGGCGATCGTTCCGATCTCCGCAACCAGCCGCATTCAGCTCGACGTGCTGAGCGCGGAACTCCTACGCCTGTTGCCGACCTCCGATGCCCCGCTCTACCCCGCGGACGCCGTCACCGACGAAAGCCTCGAATCGCGCATCTCCGAGTTCATCCGCGAGGCTGCGCTCGAGGGCGTCACCCACGAGTTGCCGCACTCGATCGCCGTGACCATCGACGACATGATCGAACGTGACGACCAGGACCTGGTGGAGATCTACGCCAACCTGTTCGTCGAACGCGACAGCCAAAAGGGAATCATCATCGGCCATTCCGGAAGCCGGTTGAAAGATGTCGGGATGCGCGCCCGCAAGCAGATCGAACCGCTCGTTGGCAAGCGGGTCTTTCTCTCGCTTCGGGTCAAGGTCGCGAAGGAATGGCAGCGCGACCCGAAGCAGCTCGGCCGTCTCGGCTTCTAGCCGTTCCTGCCGTTCCTCCTAGTCTGAGGGCTCGCCCAGAAGCGCGGTTTTCGCGTGCGGCGGCACCGTAGCGGTGTGAGACTGGCGGTGGAGGAATCGGATGAACGCGCTGCTGGACCTCAGCCTCATCGGTGGTCCGTTTCTCAGTGCGCTCTACACCCTTGCCGGACTGGCCGTCGCCGGCCTGCTGCTCAGGCGGCAGGCGGTCAGGAACACGTTCCGCACCGTCGCGATCGCGGTGGCCGGGAGCCTCGTCGGCTGGGTCGTCGTATGGCTGGTGAGCGACGTCTGGGACATCTTCGGCGTGTCCATGTCCACGACCACCCGGCTGTGGACGGGTGGCGCTTTCGGCGCAGTCGCCCTCGCCGTCGCCAACCTGATCGGGACCCGGAGCCGACGCCGTGTGCTCGCCATCATCGCGATTCCGCTCTGCGTGTTCGCGGCTGCCGCCGGGATCAACGCCGAATTCGGTCAGTTCACCACCGTGCGGGCCGCCCTGGGCATACCGCTGTACGGGGCCCTCCAAGACGCCCTCTCCTCCCCGGCCTCGTCCGTCGACGACACCAGGGGCGTCGTCGGCACCGTCAGGATTCCGCCAACCGTGTCGGGTTTCCCGGCCAGGGACGCAATGGTCTACCTGCCCGCGGCAGCCCGCGCGGCCGCACCGCCCGAGCTTCCGGTCATCGAGATGCTCTCCGGCCAGCCCGGCAGTCCCGCTGACATGTTCACGGCCGGTCGGCTCGCCGCCATCCTCGACGACTTTGCCGCAACGCATCATGGGCTGGCACCGATCGTGGTCGTCCCCGACCAGCTCGGCGCCCCCGGCAAGAATCCCATGTGCGTCGATTCGAAGCTGGGAAACTCGGCAAGTTACCTGACCGTGGATGTGCCGGCCTGGATCCACGCCCACTATCGGGTCGCGGCGGCACCGGATGGCTGGGCCATCGCCGGTTTCTCCCAGGGCGGTACCTGTTCGATCCAGCTCGGAGCCGAGCATCCCGACCTCTTCGGCACGATCCTCGATATCTCGGGCGAGCTGGTGCCCAAATCGGGCTCGACGGCGCAGACCATCCAGGCAGGGTTCGCGGGCAGTGCGGCCGCTTACGCCGCCGCCGCGCCGAGTGC
>JBDTAA010000066.1:0-12134 GCA_039924805.1 Cryobacterium sp. | reverse complement strand
GCGCCCGCGGAGTAGCGGCGACGGTCGGGACGGACGTGGCGTTCGTCGCGAGAGCCTCCGGCAACGTGCCGCCCGATCGGGTGCTCGGCGCGCCGCCGGTCACTGCCCCGGCGAGGACCGCCACGCTAGCCAGCAGGGCGCAGAGGGCGACCCCGACTGCGGACGCAACGAGTCGGCGGCGCGCACGGTGTCCGACCGCGGTGGCGGAGCGGCGATCGTGCGGGGCATCCGTCTGCTCCGCCCCACCGTTAACCTCGTCGTCGTTCACCGCAGCATGGTAGCTGCCCCGACTGACCGTCGTCTATACCGTCGCCCTGGTCTGTGCCTCGATGGTCGCCCGAGCCGACGGGCCGGGGATACCGAACTGCGCGGGGCTGGCCGCCGAATTGGGCGTATCGAGCGCCTGCAGGCGGCGGTCTTCCAGCCAATCGTCGAGTATCTCGACGGGCAGCGCCTTCGACAGGAAGAAACCCTGGGCGTGGTCGCACCCGTGACTCACCAGCGCGTCGTACGCGGTCGCATCCTCGACCCCCTCCGCGACCATGCGCAGGCCGAGGCTGTGCGCGAGGTGGATGGTGGAGGCGACGAGTGCGGCGGCCCGGCGGTCGCCGGCCATCGGGATCACGAACGAGCGGTCCAACTTGAGCTCGTCGATGGGCAGGTCGCGCAGGTAGGCGAGGGAGCTGTAGCCGGTGCCGAAGTCGTCGACGGCCAGCCGGATGCCGCCGGCACTCAACTCGGTCAGGATCGCTCGCGCACGCTCGCGGTCCGCCATCAGGAATTCCTCGGTGATCTCCAGCATGAGGGCGGATGTCGGGAGCCCCCTGGCCGCCACCATCGCGATGATTCGCTGGGGCAGGTCGGCGTCGACGAGCGAGCTGGCCGAGAGATTGACGGCAACCGTCAGCGGCTGGCCTGCTGCTCTCCAGACCGCGGCCTGGTCGAGCGCCTTCTCAAGCACGACTTCCGTCATCCAATGCATCAGCCCCGCCTCTTCCACGAGAACGAGGAATGCCTCCGGGTAGAGGAGCCCTCGGACCGGGTGCCTCCACCGGACGAGGGCTTCGACACCGTGGACGGCTCCGGAGGTGAGGTCGATCTTCGGCTGGTAGTGCAGGACCAGATGGTTGTCGCGCAGTGCGACGCGCAGTTCCTGGAGCGTGCGGAGCCGCTCGTCGCCGTGGCTGTTGTCGACGCTGACATAGACGTGATGGCCGCTCCGGGCCGCCTTTGCCTTGTACATCGCCATGTCGGCCTTGCGCAGCAGCACCTTCAAGTCATCGCCCTGGTCGGGCGAGAGTGCAATGCCGATGCTGACGTCGGCCTGAAGCGCGATTCCCTCCAGGGTGAACGATTCCGCCAACGCCGCCCGCAGCTTCGCAGCGACGGCGACTGCCTGGTCCCTCCGGGCGTTGTCGAGGAAGACCGCGAATTCGTCCCCTCCCAGGCGTGCAAGCAGGTCGCCGGTGCGCAGCTGCGCCGAGAGCCGCTCGCCGACCTGGATGAGCAGCCGGTCCCCGACGTCGTGCCCGAGGCTGTCGTTGACCTCCTTGAAGCGGTCAAGATCCAGAAGAAGCAGGGCGGCGGGCCGGCGAGCGGCCAGGCGCTCGGGAACGTCGGCGTACAGCGCCCGCCGGTTCGGCAAGCCGGTCAGATCATCCGTCAGCGCCTGCCGACGAAGATCCCCCATCTTCACCAACTCATGGAACGCAAGATGGGTACGAACCGCGGCCACGACCAGGGTCACACCCGCCAGGGCAATCGCGGTCGCCGACACGGGCACCTGGGTGCCCACCACCAGCACGCCCAGCGCCGCCACGGTCGCGAATGCCGGAGCCATCAGGGTCCAGGCCCCGGTCACCCTCCGGCTGACCGTACCAGCGGAACGAACCGAGCCGTCGACCCACGTCGCGACCAGGACCAGGCCGAGGGCCCGCCCCCCGCCCAGGGCCGCGCCAAGCGCAGTTTCGCCGCCGAGTTCCATCAGCACGAAGGCGACATCGGCGGCCGTGAATACCAGCAGGCCGCAGAGGAGCAGCAGCCAGCCGTGGCCCAGCTGCAGCCCCGGTGCGACCGCGATCCCGACGACGGCGGCCACGAGCGCCATGGCAAGCAGGGGGTAGGCGACGCCGACCACGGCGGCCGCCGACGGCGCCCCTCGTGCGGCGGAATCCAGAATGGGGCTCAGCAACACGGCGAGGACCGCGGCCGCTCCCAACGACCCGACCGCGCTGTCCACCAGCACCGAGGAGGGCCGTCCCCCCAGCTGGCGCAGCACGAGGGCGGCCAGCGCGGCCAGCATCAGAACGTAAAAGGCGAGGTAGCCGACAACGGCGGTCGAAGGGAATTGCGAGTCCATCCCGCTGGATGTCGCCGCGCTGTACGAGCTGTTGCCCAGCGCGAAGGCCGTCAGCGCGGCCGCCGCCAATGTCACCTGCACGCGCCTGAACCCCACGCGGGAAGCGGCCAGCCAGCACACGAGGACGGGAACCCAGTCACGGATTATCGCCAACCAGCCAGGCACCGGCGAACCGGCCGGGCTCGCGGGAAGCAGCAACCCCAGGGCGAATACGCCCAGCGAAGCCCAGAGCAGCCAGCGCGGCCACAGCGGCCAGGATCCGGAACGGTCACCAAGACCGCCGGAGCGGCGCGCGACCCGCGTGGTTGACTGCACAAAACCCCCCGATTAGCGGACAATTTCACGGTACAGCAGCGCGTCCGCGCGTGACTCACCCAGTCCGGGTGCCACCCCAACGGTGGGTCCCGCGCCACCCGCGGTCGCGGCGGCGCTATTCGCCCGGGTAGCGCAGGCCGATCTGCTCACGCACGGCGTCAAGCGTCTCCATGATGGCCACGATCTCTTCTGTGGGGAGAATCTCGCTCGAGGTCTTCCCCGCGCCGATGACTCGCTCCATTTCGGCGGCCTGATAGTGCATTCCGCGTCCGACGACCTCGGCGGTGAAGGTCTCGACGAGTTCGTTGTCGCTGCTGCGCAGGTGGAAGGCCGTGGGCGAATACCAGACGTGGTCGATGTCGATCCGTCCGTCGGTGCCGAGGATTGTCGCCGTGTTCGGCCCCTGCGTGTCGCTGGCCGACAGGGTGGTGGCGATCTGGCCGCCGGGGTAACGGAAGATCGTCGCGACCTGCGCGTCGGCACCGGAGGGCTTGAACGATGCGCTGGCCAGGATGGTTTCGGGCCGCCCGAACAGACTCGACGCAAACGACACCGGGTAGATGCCGAGGTCCAGGAGGGCACCGCCGCCGAGGGCCAGGTCGTTGAGGCGGTGGGCCGGATCATCGGGGAGGTCCTGGGTGTGGTCTGCGATGAGCGAGTGCACCTCGCCCAGCGTGCCGGCGGCGATGATTTCACGGATTCGCACCATGTGCGGCAGGAACCGTGTCCACATGGCTTCCATGACGAGCAGACCGAGGCCGGCGGCCAGGTCGACGATCTCCCTGGCCTCCTTGCCATTCAGGGCAAAAGGCTTCTCGATCAGCACGTGCTTGCCCGCGGTGAGCGCGAGCGTGGCGTTCGCGGCGTGGAACGGATGCGGGGTCGACACATAGACAATGTCGACATCCGGATCGGCGACGAGCGCCTCGTAGCTCGCGTGCGCGGTGGGGATGCCGAACTCGGCCGCGAACGCATCCGCGGATGCCTGCGTGCGAGAGCCAACGGCCTGCACGTGGAACCCGTGCTCCACGAGATCGGAGGCGAAACTGTGGGCGATTCCGCCCGTTGCCAGGATGCCCCAGCGAAGATTGTCGGTCATGCCCCAAGCCTACCGACCGACCGGCACACCGACCCTGTCGGCGAGGTGGACAAGACCCCCGCTGCGCCGACGGCGTGGACCCTGCAGCACGACGCCGCACCGGGTTCTGCTCACAGGACCTTGGCCAGGAAGGCCCTGGTGCGGTCCTTGCTGGGGTTTGACAGCACATTCTCGGGTGTTCCGGACTCCAGGATGGAACCGCCGTCGAAGAAGTGCACGGTGTCTGCGACCTCCCGGGCGAAGCCCATCTCATGCGTCACCACGACCATTGTCATGCCGTTATGGGCCAATTTCTTCATGGTGTCGAGGACTTCATCCACCAGCTCTGGGTCAAGGGCTGACGTCGGTTCGTCAAAGAGCATGATTTCCGGGTCCATGGCCAAGGCCCGGGCTATTGCCACTCGTTGTTGCTGTCCGCCGGAGAGTTGGTGTGGTCTTTTATGGCTGTGGCTGGAAAGGCCGACCTTGCTGAGTTCTTCGAGGGCCCGCTTTTTGGCGGCTGACTTGTTGATGCCACGAACCTCTATCAGGGCGCACGCGACGTTTTCTTCAGCCGTCAGATGTCCGAACAGGTTGAACCTTTGAAATACCATCCCGAGATTAGAGCGGAAGCCGGCGAACTGTTTGGTTGACCACTCGTAGTACTTGCCATTCTGGTAGTCGTAGCCGACGTGTTTTCCGTCCACGACCAGCGTGCCGGCGTCGTAGGCTTCGAGGGCATTCAGACAGCGCAGAAAGGTCGACTTGCCTGATCCGGACGGCCCGATGATGCAACTCACCTCACCGGGAGCCACGGAGAAGTCGACTCCCGTGAGCACCTGATGGTCTCCGAACGACTTGGTGACCCCGCGTGCCTCGACGTGAAGTAGCGATTTCATGACAACTCCTTACCGATGGCGGAGACGCTGTCCCGCGCCTCGATCTTTGCCGGCGCGGGAGCCGTGGGTACGACTCCGCTGCGCAGGAACAGCTTCTGGACGAACCCCGGGTTGCGCACCAGTCGGACCGCGTCAGTACCGAAGCGGGCTTCCAGCTTTGATTGGAAGAACGTTGCTATCGCCGTCATAACCATGTACCAGAGCGACGCAACGATCAGCAGTTCCATGATGAGGTTGTTCTGCTTGTAAATCTGCGATGCATTCGTCATGAGGTCGTTTCCCGCCACGACATACACCAAAGATGTGGTCTTGAGCATGGAGATGAACTCGTTGCCGGTTGGCGGAATGATGATACGCAACGCCTGCGGCAGGACTATTTTGCGCATACGCGTTCCGGGGGTCATACCGAGGGCGAGGGCGGCCTCGGACTGCCCCGCATCGATGGCCTGGATGCCGGCACGTACGGTCTCCGCGAAGTATGCGGCCAGGTTCAAGCCCAGCCCGAGTAGGGCGGCTGTGAAGCCGGTCATGACCTGGTTCGTATCCCACATGTAGCCGATGTTCGTGAAGGGAATTCTGACGGCAATGTGCGGGAAGAGAAAGGCCAGGTTGTACCAGAAGATGAGTTGAACCAGTACGGGCGTGCCACGGAAGAACCATATGTAGAGCAGGGAAAGCCAGTTGAGGACAGGATTGTGGGCAAGTCTCATCACGGCCAGAAGGACGCCGAGCAGCAGACCTATGACCGTGGCCGCCATGGAGATCATGAGGGTATTCCAGATACCGCTGATGATCTTGGGGAAGAAGAGATAGGCCGCGACCTCCGTCCAGCGGATGTTCTGGTTCGTCGAAAGCGTCCAGGCAAACCAGACGAAGACGGCCACGGCCAGAGCGCCGGCAAGCCAACGGTCAACATGTCTCAGCTTGACAACAGGCGCGGGCCTGCCGTCGGGACCTTTCAGTTGAGTGGGTCTGGACGTTTGTCGCACGGCCATGGGGCTATTTGCCGTCGTTCACAACGGCCGACGCAACGGCCATTTTTTGCACGTTCCAGGCCTCCAGGATCGTGGCATAGCTTCCCTCGGAGATGAGGGCCTGCAGCGCCTTCTGGACGGCCTCCACGACCTTGGGGTCTTTCTGGCTGATCGCTATACCCCACGGGCTGGTCGGACCATCAATGACCACGGCCTCCAGGACCCCATCGGATGACTGTGCGCGGTAAGCGGCCACGGGGTAGTCATTGACGCCGGCGTCGGCACGACCGCCGCGAACCTGCAGGATGGCCTCCTGATCGCCGGCGAACTTGAGAATGTTGATGCCGGCCTTACCTGCAGTCTTGCAATCGGCGTCGAAGCCTTCGACCAGGGACAGCGAGGAGCCGTTGTCGACGACGGCGATGGACTTTCCGCACGCGGTGGCGGGGTCGCCGAGCCCGGAGGGGTTGCCCTTCTTGACCACCCAGCCGGCTCCTGCCTGCACGTAGTCCACGAAGGAGACGGTCTTCCGGCGTTCCTCGTTGTCCGTCATGGAGGACATGATGATGTCGTACCGGCCCGTCGTGATTCCGGGGATTTGGGCGTTGAAGTCCTCGTTCTTGATCGTAATATTGACGCCCAGTTTGTTGGCTATTGCACGCCCGAGCGACGGATCGACTCCGATGAGCGTGCTGCCGTCGCTGGCGAACATTTCCATGGGAGGGTATCCCTCCGAGGTGGTCATGCGGAGCCCGGCGGAGATGATTGACTCGGGCAGCAGCGACGTCAGGGCCGGGTCCGGCTTGATGGCGTCAATGGTCGCTTTGCCGAGGTCTTCTGACGGTGCCGGCGTGGCGGTGAACGTGCCCTTCGACGAGGACGGCTTGGGGCCTCCATCGGCCAGGGACTGCCCGCCGCAGGCGGTGGTCACGAGGACCGCGGCGACAGCGAGGGTCGCCATTGCCCCACGGGACAGGGTTTTCTGGGAGGCAGGGAACAAACGGTGCATGGAATTTCTCCTTGTGTGGTGTTGTGGGACGTGTTCCCACGGGTGCTGGTCGGGTAGGGACGTCAGGCGGTTTTCCGGTAGCGGACCTGACCTCCAACAACGGTGGCTGTGACGGGAATGTCTCGTATGTCTGCGACGGGGACCCGGAACGGGTTCTCACCCAGTACGGTGAAATCGGCCAACATGCCCCGGCGCAACCGTCCCTTTATCCCCTCCTCGCCGGACGCATGGGCGGCACCGCTTGTGAATCCGGCGATTGCCTCCGTCACCGTCAGCCGCTCGGCCGGTTGCCAGCCGCCATGGGGCTGATGGTCCTTGTCCTGGCGCGTGACAGCAGCGTGGATTCCGTGGAGCGGGTGCGGCCGTTCGACGGGTGCGTCGGAACCGAATGCGGGGATGGCACCGGCATCGATCAGGGACCGCCATGCGTAGGAGGCAAGTTCCCTGCCGGCGAGCAGGGTGGAGACAAGGGGAAAGTCGGTGGTGCAGTGGGTGGGTTGCATTGACGGGACAACTCCCAGCCGGGCGAGCCTGGCCACGTCGTTGGGCAGAAGATGTTGAGCGTGTTCGATCCGGTGCCTCAGCGGGCGAGGACTTGACGTCGGCAGGGAGGCGTGAACCGGGTGGATACTGAGATCTTCGTAGGCGTTGAGCACCAACTGGTTGGCGCGGTCGCCGATGGCATGGGTGGCCACGGCAATGCCGGCGCCGGCCGCACGGCGGATGAGACGAAGCAGATCATCCGATGGTGTTACGGCTATACCGCGATTGCCGGACTCCCCCGGGAAAGGCTCCGACATGTGGCAGGAATGTGAGCCAAGCGCGCCGTCAGAGAACAGCTTGACCGGCCCGGTTCGGAGCCAGGCCGTTCCGTCGCCGGTGGCCCTGCCCTCATCAATTGCCAGCTCCAGGGCATCGGCGTGGATCGCCTTGTGCACGCGCAGGTTCAGTTCGCCCGAGTCCTGCAGAGCGCGGAAGGCCGCCAGGCACTCTTCACCGTCGAAGTCATGAACACCGGTCAAACCCACGGACAGGAGGAATTCCTGCGCCGCCTTGAGCTGGCGGGTGAGGTCGCCGGCCTTTTCGCTGTGCATGATTGCCTTGAGGCTTTTGAAGGCCGCCTCCCGGAGGATTCCCGTCGGTTCCCCATAGGCGTCCCGGACGATTTCTCCGCCTACCGGATCCGGGGTCCCAGCCGTGATATCGACAGCGCGAAGCGCGGCTGAATTGGCCCAGAGTGTGTGCCCGTCAATGCTGGGGAGTGCCGCCGGACGCCCTCCCGTTGCAGCGTCCAGGGCCTGCCGGCTGGGCTGGACTGGGACGGCCCAGGCGTTGAAGTCCCACCGCCCGCCAAAAATCCACGCGTCCGTCGGCAAGCCCGCGGCAAAATCACGAATCCGGATCAGGGCTTCGTCCAAATCGCGAGTGCCGCGCAGGTCGACGGCCGCCATCTCCCGGGCCAAATTTCCTGTGTGAATATGAGCGTCAGTGAGGCCTGGCACGACAGTCGCCCCCTCAAGATCCGTCACGTCAAACTTCCCGACAGCGTGGGCACGCAATTCCTCCGGCGTGCCGACAGCCAGGATGCGTTCGCCGCGTGCCAGGAGCGCCGTGGCGGCCGGCCGGTCGTCCCCAGGCGCATTAAATTGGCCGTTGACGAACAATCGTTGCTCAAGCATTCCTAACCCTTCGACTGTCACAGAGCAGCAGGATTGCGGCCGGAGTGCGCGTACGTTTCCCTGCCTACATTAGGTGAGCTACAGGGAATTTGTACCGTGTTCCACACGGACAATACGCGGTACTGACTTTAAGGAAAACTTATGCTCAGTCTCAAATGGCACCTCTGGATTGGGCGCGGAAAGGCCACCGACCGCAGCACCTGCTGCCGCGATCGAGCCAGCGGGCGGCCCAGCTATCGTCCGTCGCTGACGGACTCACTGATCGCGTGGCTTACCGCCTCCGTGAAAGCGGCCACCGCCTCGGCGGGGGCATTGTCTGCCGATATGCAGATCAGCTTGCGCGAGAGGGCGATTTCGGGGACCTGGATAACGGTGACTCCATCTGGGTGTTCCGTCATGGCCAGCTGGGGCACCATCGCGACTCCGTGACCGGCAGCGACCAGTCTGAGCGTTGCGTTGAAGTCATCGCTGGACGCGACGATGCGCGGGTGCAATCCTGCGCCGGCCAGGAGGGCCTCGACGACATGGGAGTCACTGGACCCACGCAGATGTTCGATCCAGGGCATCTGGGCCACTACGTCCACGGGGATCCGCGCTTCGGATGCCAGCCGCCATCGGGCAGGCACGACGATCCGGTAAGGGTCATCGCCCAACCACGTGCGTGTCACGCCCTGGGGCAACACCAGGCCTGATTCGCCGACTTGGTACACGATGCTCGCATCCAGTTGTCCACCGGCTCGGAGAGCCGGCACAGTGGCACTCGGCTCGCCAATAACAATCTTCAGGTGGACACCCCGCTCCTGCCAGGCGCTGGATTCGAGCACCTTGGGCAGGAGGAATGTCGCGGCTGACGGGAATGCTGCCACTCGCAAGGTTTCGGTCGAGTTTCCCTCGGCCGCGTTCCCCGCTGCGATGAGCATGTCCGCATCGCGTAAGAGATTCAGTCCGTGCCGGCTCATGGCATGCGCCGCCTGGGTTGGCTGAACGCTTCGGGCACTCCTGATGAAGAGTTGGATACCGGTCTCGCGTTCCAACGACGCCATTTGCTGGGAAACGGCCGAAGCGGTGTATCCCAGTCGATTGCCCGCAGCCGTAAACGATCCCAGCCGCACCACCTCGGTCAGCGTCCGAACGTGAGCAAGATTGAGCATTAGTTTTCCCGAAGTCAGTTCCGCGTATCGTCCGTGTGCAACACGACACATCTTGCCAGATGTCAACGGCCAGGCAGGCGTCCCGCATCCGGAAGCCGTTACGACCTCCCCGGTGCGGGTGTCTACGGTCAGCACCCGCCCGACCCGTGGCGGCGTACGCGCCGGGGTGCCGCCCAGGCAGAAAGGCCAGGTCGCGGACGTGGGTTTTCTCCGGGGCCGCCTATCAGAATCGAACTGATGACCTATTCATTACGAGTGAATCGCTCTACCGACTGAGCTAAGGCGGCGTGACTGCCGATTTTCCCCGCGAAGGGAGACTCGGTGACACAGCATCCAAGCTTACCCGGTCGAGCGGGTGATGTTGTACAGCTCGGCGAATGGGGCCGCCAGGCGGTCGGCGGGGCGCGTGTCGTCACCCTCGGACCGCCATGCCCTCACGTGTCCCCCGGCGAGCAATCAGCGGGCCATCAACACCGGGTCATCAACACCGGGCCATCAACACCGGGGGTCGGCGTCGGGCACGGCCCCGGTCAACAGGTAGTCGTCGACGGTGCTGTTCACACAGTCGTTGGACTTGTTGTACGCGGTGTGCCCCTCGCCCTCGTAGGTGACGAGGTGGCCGCTGTCGAGCTGCTTGGCGAGCTTCTGCGCCCAGACGTACGGCGTCGCCGGGTCGTTGGTGGTGCCGATGACGAGGATGGGCGCGGCTCCCTCGGCCGTGATTTCGCGGCGCTCCCCGGCGAACGTGTACGGCCAGTTGGCGCAACCGATGTCGCCGAACGACATGTACTTGCCGATGGTCGGGGCCGCGGCCTCGAGCTCGGCGGCCTGGGCGCGCATCGCCGCCGGGTCGTCGTTGTACGAGTAGTCGATGCAGTTGATGGCCATGAACGCCTCGGTGGAGTTGTCCGCGTAGGTCCCGTCCTTCTTGCGACCGTTGTACTGGTCGGCGAACTGGAACGCGTAGTCGGCCTGTCCGGCCAGGACGCTGTCGAACATGTCGCTGAGGAAGGTCCACGCGGTGGCCTGGTAGAGCGGGTAGATGATCGCGGTCAGGAGGGCGTTGGAGCTCAGCTCGCGGCCGTCGGCCGCCGCAATCGGGCTCGCGTCGACGGAGGCGAGGAGGGCGCCGATGGTGCCCATCGCCTCGTCTACGGTTCCGTCGAACGGGCACGCGGAGTCTGCCAGGCAGTCCGCGAGGTAGGAGCGGAGGGCGCTTTCGAATCCCTGCGCCTGCACCCGGGTCACATCGAAACTGCTCGTCGACGGGTCGAGCGCTCCGTCGAGGGCCATTCGGCCGACCTTGTCCGGGAAGAGCTCGGCGTAGGTGGACCCGAGGAAGGTCCCGTAGGAGTAGCCCAGGTAGTTCAGCTTCGTGTCCCCGAGCACCGCGCGGAGCAGGTCGAGGTCCTTTGCGGCGCTGACCGTGTCGACGTGTTCGAGCAGCGCGCCGGTGTTCTGCGTGCAGGCCGCGCCGAAGTCGGCGGCTGAAGCCTGGAGTTCCCGGATCCAGGCATCCGTGCCGCGCTTGGCCTTGGTGAGCCCATACAGGTACTCGTCCATGTCGGCGGGCTGGTAGCAGGCGACGGAGGAGGAGCGCCCGACCCCGCGCGGGTCGAACCCGACGATGTCGAACCCGGCCTGGAGCTTCTTGTCGGTCGCGTAGTCGAGGGAATCCTTGACGAAGTCGTAGCCGGATCCGCCCGGTCCGCCGGGGTTGATCAGCAGCGAGCCGACCCGCGCCGTGCCGCCGGTGGCCTGATGCCGCACGAGGGCCAGGTCGATGTCACGGCCCCCCGGGTCGTTCCAGTCGAGCGGCGCCCGCGCGGTCGTGCACTGCAGACCCTGCCCGCAGTCCTTCCAGCGAAGTACCTGCTCATAGAACGGCTTGAGCGGCCCATCGACGGTCTCACCGGTGGGAGTGGAGGTCGCCGGCTTCTCCTGCGGGGCGAACAGGGCAGCGCATCCGCTGAGGGTCAGCGTCAGCGCAAGTGCTGCCGCCACGGCGGCGACCGGTGACGTGCGAACGCGAACTCGTCTGGTCACGGATTCCTCTTCCCTGATGCGCCGGCGTCAGCGCCGGCGAATCGCGGTCACCAGCATCGCCTCGAGGGCGAGCGCCGGTGCCACGTTGGATTCAATTCTCTGCCGGGCGAGCGCGATCGCGTCCATTGTGGCCAGAGATTCTGGTTGAGTGCTGGATGCGGCGGCGGCGAGCAGCTCGGCGAGGAGCTCGCGATTGATCACACTCGCGTCACGCCCCAGTTGCACCATGAGCACGTCGCGGTAGAGCGACGACAGATCGACCAGGATACGGTCGATGCCGTCGCGCAGGCTTCGCGTCGCCCGGCGTTTCTGGTCGTCTTCGAGTGCCTTCAACTGGCTGCGCAGGGCCGGCGGCACTGACTGGCCCGGCTCGACCCCGAGGGATCGCAGCACGCCTTCTCGTTCCTCGGCGTCTCGCTCTTCCGTGATGGCCTTGGCGTCGTCGCCCGCGATCGCGAGCAGGCGTGCGGCGGCGTTGACGGCCGTGGCGACGCCGCGGATACCGAGGGCCGTACGGAGGGTCTCCTCGCGGCGTGCGCGGGCCTCGGCGTTGGTGGCCAGTCGGTGTGCCATGCCGATGTGGCTCTGGGCTTCGCGCGCTGCCCGCTCGGCGATGACCGCGTC
>JBDTAA010000065.1:0-4056 GCA_039924805.1 Cryobacterium sp. | reverse complement strand
GGCCGAGGCCCGGCCGGCGGCCAGCGACTGCACCAGGGCCGCCGTCGCAGCGAGCGCCGCGAGCGCTTCGGAATCCGCGCCGATCCGGGCGGAATGGGTGGCGAGGAGGGAGCCGAGGATGCCACCGAGCACGTCGCCGGACCCGGCAGTCGCCAGCCAGGCCGGGGCAGACGAGACGGTGAGCAGCGTGCCGGCCGGTGACGCCACATGGGTGAGCGCGCCCTTGAGCAGAATCGTCACTCGCAGCGCGTCGGCCGCACGGATCGCCCAGTCGCCGGGTTCGGCCGCGATCTCCGCGGCGGAGACCGGCGTCCCGGCCAGGCCAAGCAGCCCCGACAGCTCGCGGAAGTGGGGCGTGATCACCATGGGGCCCCTCGCCCGGCCCGCCAGGTCGAGCGCTCCGGCATCGCACACGGTGGGTAGCCCCTCGGCGAGCGCCCGTTCCAGGCACGCCTCGACGTCGGCGCCCCGGCTTGCCTCGGACATGCCCGAGCCGAGCAGCCAGGCCTGCACCCGGCCGGGCGCGGTGACGACCTCCGGGCGGCGCTGGAGCACCAGGGCCGAGGCCCCGGCTGGTCCGAGATAGCGCACCATGCCGACCCCCGTGCGGACGGCGGCCTCGACGCCGAGCACCGCCGCGCCGGGGTACTCATCGGAGCCCGTGCAAACGCCCAGGACTCCACGGGAGTACTTGTCGTCGGTGGGGCCGGGCACTGCGATCCAGTCGCCGGCCAGCTCAGCCGTCCATTCCAGCCATCCCCGCCGATTTGCCATGCCCCCACGATAGGTCGTTTCGGCGCCATCGGCCTGCCGGTCCGGCGCCGAATCCGCCGCCTACCGCTCAGACAGGCACAGGATGTTGCCCTCCGAGTCGAGGAACCAGGCACCCTTGACGCCGTCCAGCACCGCGATGCCCTTCTCGGTCTTCATGCCGGGGAAATCGTACTCCTCGAAGACAACGCCCTTTCCCCGCAGCTCGGCGACGTCGGCCTCGACGTCGCTCGTGTTCCAGCACAGCTGGGTGTTCTTCGCGGAGCCGGCGTTGGGGGTTTCGTAGAGCAGGAATGACCCCTGGGACATCCGGTAGATCAGTCCGTCGTCACGCACTTCGGCCGGTTCCAGCCCGAGCTTGTCCTTGTAGAACGCTCTCGCCCGCTGCAGATCCTTCGCGGGAAGAACGCCGATGACTTCCAAATCACTCAACATGAGTGTTTTCCTCTCTCTCGCTCCCAGCGCACACAGTACGCCGGTCACCAGGAGAGGGCGAGCCCAGGTCAGTGCCGCCGGGTGGCGTCCTGCACCTCGCCGACGAGCTCCTCGATGATGTCCTCGAGGAAGAGCACACCGGTGGTTTCCCCCGAGGCGGTGAACGACCTGGCCAGGTGCGCGCCGGAGCCACGCATGGTCGCCAGTGCGTCCTCCAACTCCGTGCCCTCGAAGATCGAGGCCAGCTGGCGGACGCGTTTGCCGGGGATCGGCTCCGCGTAGCTGCCCTGCCCGGCGACAGTCGAGGCGTCGCCGTCCAGATCGATGACGTCCTTGAGGTGGACGTAACCGGTCAGGTCGCGGTTCTCGTTCACCAGAACGTACCGAGAGAAGCCGTGCTTGCTCACCGCCTTCTCTACGTCGGCGGGGGTGGCCGGTTCGGGCAGGGTGATCAGCTTGGCCAGGGGAACGGCGACATCCTTCACCGTGCGGTTGGTGAATTCGAACGCGGCGGTCAGGGCCCCCGTCCCGTCGAAGAGGATGCCTTCCTTCGTCGACTGGTTCACAATCGTCGCGACCTCGTCGAGGGTGAATGTGCTCGTGGCCTCGTCCTTGGGCTGCACCCCGAAGAGTCGCAACACCCCGTTCGCGCTCCAGTTGAGCGCGACGATGACGGGCTTCACGAGACGCCCGAACAGAACGAGCGGCGGCGCGAGGATGAGCACGGCCCGGTCGGGTATCGAGAACGACAGGTTATTCGGCACCATCTCACCGAGCACGACGTGCAGGTAGGAGACAACGGCGAGGGTCACGGCGAACGCGATCGCCCCGACGGCTCCGTCCGGCAGACCGGTCAGGCCCAGCGGGATCTCCAGCAGGTGATGGATTGCCGGCTCCGACACGTTGAGGATCAGCAACGAGCACACGGTGATTCCCAGCTGCGCGGTGGCCAGCATCAGCGTCGCGTGTTCCATCGCCCAGAGTGCGGTCTTCGCGCTGCGATTACCCGCCTCGGCGAGGGGTTCTATCTGTGATCGACGCGCGGAGATCACCGCGAACTCCGCGGCGACGAAGAACGCGTTGGCGGCGAGGAGTACGACCAGCCAGACGATTCCTGCCCAGTCACTCATCGGAATCTCCGTTCTCGTCCGCTTCGCGGTCCGGTGTGTAGCGCAGCCGGTCGATTCGGCGGCCGTCGAGGCGTTCGACCGCGAGTTGCCCCCCGTTGATCAGGACGATGTCGCCCACGACCGGAAGCCGGCCGAGTTCGCTCATGACGAAGCCGGCGACGGTCTCATACGGGCCGTCCTCCGGCACAACGACCCCGGTGCGCTCCACCAGTTCGTCCGGGCGGAGCATGCCGGGGAAGGTCAGGGAGTCCGTCGATCTGACCACACCGGCGCGCGTGCGGTCGTGCTCGTCGGCGACCTAGCCGATGAGTTCCTCGACCAGGTCCTCGAGCGTCGCGACGCCGGCCGTGCCGCCGTACTCGTCGACGACGATGGCCATTTGGTAGCCGCGGCCCCGCAGCTCGGCGAGCAGCCCGTCGAGCTTCATCGTCTCCGGAACGCGCAGGGCCTCGGACTGCAACGCGGAGACGGGAACATCGCCCCGGCGTCGCCTGGGCACGGCGACGGCCTGCTTCACGTGCACGATGCCGATGACGTCGTCGACGCTTTCGTCGACGACCGGGAAGCGCGAGTAGCCGGTCTGCTTGGTCAGGTCGATCACGGCCTGGGCCGACGCTGTGCGCTGGATGCTGGCGACGCGCGGGCGCGGCGTCATCACGTCGGACGCGTCGTGGTTGGAGAACAGCAGCGTGCGGTGCAACAGGGTGGCCGTGTCTTTCTTGAGCAGGCCGGCGCTGGCCGACCGGCGAAGCAGCGACGACAGTTCCTCGGCGGTGCGGGCCCCCGAGATTTCTTCCTTCGGTTCGATTCCGACGGAACGGAGCAGGCCATTGGCGCTGCCGTTGAGCACGAGGACAGCCGGCTTGAACGCCTTCGTGAACACCGTCTGGAACGGGATGACGAGTTTCGCGGTCTGGACGGGGAGCGCCAGGGCGAAGTTCTTCGGCACGAGTTCGCCGATGATCATCGAAACCAGGGTGGCGATGACGATGGCCATGATCGTCGCAATGATCGCCACGGTGGCCCCGGTCCAGCCGAGGGTGGCCAACGGCGGGCTCAAGAGCGCGCTCAGGGCCGGTTCCATGGTGAAACCGGTGAGCAGGGTGGTCAGGGTGATGCCCAGTTGCGCGCTGGAGAGGTGCGTCGAGGTGATCCGGAGCGCCGCGATCGTGAGGCCCAGGCGGGTCTCACCGCGGTCGCGGCGCGCCTCGAGCTCGGAGCGGTCGAGATTGACGAGCGCGAACTCGCTGGCCACGAACAGGCCCGTGCCGACGGTGAGAATGAGGCCGACGCCGAGCATGAGCCACTCAAACATGGCTGCCACCGTCGCGGAACACACGAGAATGCCCGGTGACGGGGGCTAACGGACAGGGGCTGGGCGAAGATGCAGTCGGGGGGTCGTCCATTATCTTCCAACTATACCGGGGCCGGGGCAGCCCGCCCTGCGGCGCTACCAGGAAACGTGGAGCGCCTTGCCCTCCTCGTACCCGGACGCCGACTGGATGCCGACGCGGGCGAGGTCCTGGAACTCCGCGATCGTGGTCGCGCCCGCGTAGGTGAACGAACTGCGCACGCCGGCGCTGATCATATCGAGCAGGTCTTCTACCGAGGGACGCAGCGGATCCAGATAGATCTTCGAGCTGGAGATCCCCTCCGCGAAGAGGGTCTTGCGGGCCAGCTGGTAGGCGTCGAGGCGGTCGAAGCGCTGCTGGACGGCCTT
>JBDTAA010000064.1:0-4478 GCA_039924805.1 Cryobacterium sp. | reverse complement strand
GGGCCTGCTGCTGCTCGACGAACCGACGGCGAACCTTGATCCGGCCGGCGTTCTGGAGGTCCGGGAGTCGGTGGCCAGGGTGCTTGAGCACACGCAGGCCACCTGTGTCGTCATCGAGCATCGGGTCGGCATCTGGCAGCACCTCGTCGACCGGGTCATCGTATTGGGCCCCACCGGGGGAGTCCTGGCGGACGGCCCTCCCGACGATGTGTTGTCCGAGCAGGGCGAGCGCCTGGCGGCGTCGGGGGTGTGGGTTCCGGGGATCGCCCACGAACTGCCCACGCGACGTCGGCACACTCCGGCAGCCGGGTCGGTCGCGCTGCTCGGAACCGACTCCCTCTCTATCGCCAGGACACGCGATCTCATCGTCGCGCGCAACATCGACCTCGATGTCGCGGCCGGATCGATGCTGGCGCTCACCGGGCCGAACGGGGTCGGCAAGTCGACCCTGGCCCTTACCCTCGCCGGGCTGCTGCGTCCCGCGGGCGGCCGCGTGATTGCGAGCCCTGCGCTGTCGGATGACGCCGGCGACGAGCCCATCGCGTGGAAGTCGCGGCAGCTGCTCACGCGAATCGGAACGGTCTTCCAGGATCCGGAGCACCAGTTCGTGGCCGGGACGGTGCGTGCCGAACTGGCCGTCGGACCGCGAGCGCTCAAGCTGCAGGAGCCGGTGATCGCCGCCCGGATCGACACGCTGATGCAGCGGCTGCGCCTCGACCACCTCGCCGAGGCGAACCCGTTCACGCTCTCCGGCGGCGAGAAGCGTCGGCTGTCCGTCGGAACGGTCCTGGCGACCCAGCCTGGCGTGCTTGTCCTCGATGAGCCGACCTTCGGCCAGGACTTCCGAACCTGGCGGGAAATCGTTGCGCTCCTCGCCGAGCTCATCGACGAGGGCACCGCGGTTGTGGCGGTGTCCCACGACGCCGAGTTCGTCGCGGCCCTGGCGGACCGCGAATACGCTCTGGCCGGCGCCGTGGATCATCGCCAGGACAGGTTGGCGACGCGATGACCGCGACGACGACCCCGACCGCGACCGCGACAGCACCGGCGCGCGGCGGCGCGATCCTGCGCGTAAACCCGGTCGCGAAGCTGGCCGCCGCGCTGCTCCTGGCCGGAGTGCTCGTGCTGACCATCGACTGGGTATCGGCCCTCGTCGCCCTCACCTGCGAGCTGGCGCTGTTCCACTGGGCGGGCCTCACGTTCCGGGTTTTCATGCTGCGCACGCTGCCCGTGTGGCTGGCCGCCCCGGGCGCCGCCCTCACGACACTTCTCTACGGCCAGGCCGCGGGCACCGAGTACTGGACCTTCGGCCTCATCCACATCACCGACGGATCGCTCGAGCTGGCCGTGGCCACGTTCCTGCGCATCCTCGCCATTGGGCTTCCATCCGTTGTGCTCTTCGTCACCGTCGACCCCACGGACCTCGCCGACGGCCTCGCGCAGGTCGTCAGGCTGCCGGCGAGGTTCGTGCTCGGCGGGCTCGCCGGCCTCCGGCTCGTCGGCCTGTTGATGGAGGACTGGCGTGCCCTTGAGCGAGCCCGGCGCGCCAGGGGAATCGCGGATGGCGGGGCCATCCGGCGGCTGGCCGGCCAGGCCTTCGCCCTCCTTGTGCTCTCGATCCGCCGCGGCAGCAAGCTGGCGACGGCCATGGAGGCCAGGGGTTTCGGGGCACCCGTCACCCGCACGTGGGCGCGGACGTCCGCGTTCGGCCGGCGTGAAGCCGCGCTCATCGGGCTCGG
Organism: Cryobacterium sp.; assembly: GCA_039924805.1. Lineage (GTDB taxonomy): Bacteria > Actinomycetota > Actinomycetes > Actinomycetales > Microbacteriaceae > Cryobacterium. The sequence goes on along the minus strand of JBDTAA010000064.1, from coordinate 2,739 downwards.
ACTGCTCGTCGCGGGGCTCGCGGTCAGCGTCTCCGTCACGACCGGAAGCTGGAACTTTGTTCTCGGCTGAGCGCGCAGTGAGTACCCGGCGACCGGCCCTGACCGTGCTCCGGGCGGTCGCAGCCGCGGGGCCGACGGCCGTCGTGCTCATCGACGGGCCAAGCGGTGCTGGCAAGAGCACGCTGGCCGATGCCCTCGTCGCCGCATGGCCGGGGCCACGGTCGCCCACCCTGGTTCGACTGGACGACATCTACCCCGGGTGGCAGGGCCTCGACGCCGCGATAGACCAGGTCACCCGGTTCGTGCTCGCCCCGCGCTTCGCCGGTAGGCCCGCCGCCTGGCAACGCTACGACTGGGAGAGCGGCCAGCCTGCCGAGTGGCACCCCGTTGACCCGTCCCGTCCGCTGATCGTGGAAGGCTGCGGCGCGATGGCCCGGGCGCATGCGGGGCTGAGCGACATCCGGGTCTGGCTGGCGGCTGAAGACGCGCTCCGCAAGTCGAGGGCCCTGGCGCGCGACGGCGACGTCTTCCGCTCGCATTGGGACGAATGGCAGGCGGAGTGGGAGGTGTATCGCGGCCGGGAGAGGCCTGAGCACTGGGCCACCATCCGGCTCGGCGCCGAGCCTGATCGGGGCGTGGCCGCCGTGGTTGGGACGGATTCGTCTCGGCCGGACTAAGTTGGTGGCATGACCAGTCATGATGCTGAAAACGTTGTCTACACTGCCGAGTTCATCGACGGGCCCCTCGAGGGCCAGACCGACACTCGCGTTCTGTTGCACGGCAAGCATGATCCGCGGATAAGCATGGTCGCCGCCGTCGGGGGCATGGAGTCACTCTTCTGGTACGACGAGGTCAACAGCCGCGATGTCCAGGGACGCATGCACGTTCGCTACCGGTTTGACGCCGGTGACAGCGATCCCGTCGAATCGACCGAGGAAACCGACTGACCCAGCCCGACTGCGCCAGCCCGGCAGCGGCCGAGAGGCCACGAGAGTCGCGGCGTGTGACTCACTCGCGTGGCGCGAGCAGCGCCGCGATCAGCGGACCGGGATGCATCAAACGCCAGCCCATGCCGGGGTCGCTGATCGCACGGTCGAGCACGAGCGGCGATGAGACGGTGCGGCCGGCCGCATCGCTGGCGACGCGCCCGACGAGCTTGCCGGTGCGGCCGGTGGAGAAAGAGTCGAGCGTCACTGTCGCGTCCGGTGTGGCGGACTGCCAGGCGACCTGGGTCTTCGCGACGCGAACGACCCCGGATGCCGTGTCGCCCCATGCGGCCCTGAACGTCACGTAGGCGTCACCCTTGGCCAGCACTGGTAGCTCGGCCACGCCGGCCCGCGCGCTCGTCATCAGTGCGGTCAGGTCAGTGGTGAGCGTCTCGTAGTCGGGTTCGCCGATGACGGCTCCGGCGAACGTGAACGTGGAATCGCCGGTCGTGACGTCGGCGGTGAAGAGGAAGCAGACGCCGGCGGCATCCGTGTAGCTGCGCGAAATGCCGGTAATGCCTTCCTCCGGCAGGTAGGCCGTCGTGTTGTCCACGCCGCGCCGGTCGGCGAGGGCCGAGGCGGGGCTGGCGATGATCTGCGCGATGACCGGGTTCGCCGAGGCCATGCCGGCGAGCCGCGCGAGGTCCGTGGCGGTGCCGGCCGTGACGGGGTCGAGCCCCGTGGCGTCGGCAACGTGGGTGTCGGTGAGACCGTTCCTGGTCAGCCAGGCGTTCGCGGCCTCGACGTAAGCGGGGACGGAGCCGAACGCCCAGCGGGCGAGGGTGTCCGCGTGGTTGTTGCTGGAGCCGAGCACGAGCGCCTGGAGCAGCTCCTGCTCGGTCCAGCTCTCTCCGGGGAAGACGACGACGGTCCTGGCGAAGGACGCGCTGTAGTCGATGTAATCCTGGTAGTCGGCGGCGGAGATCGCCAGCGTGGGGCCGGCGGCTCCCTCCGCCAGGGGTTTGGCGTCGAGCACGACGAGGGCGGTGACTATCTTGGCCACGGACGCCATCGGAAGTGGCGTATCTGTGCCACCGACCCCGATCGGAGCGGCAACCGTAGGGGCCTTGCTCCCTGGCGCTGCCTTCTGGAGCGTCACCACGGCACTCGCTCCAGACACGGGGAGCTGCGGCGGCGACGGGTTGACGGCGACCGTGGGTGTGCTGAGCGTCGCTGTGACAGCGGGAAGCGGCCCGAGGAGCGTCGCGGGCCCGTAGACGCCAACGGCGAGGATCACGAGCGTGCCCATGCTGATGCCGACGAAGCGCAGGGGCCGGAATCTGCTCATGCCTTCAGGCTAATGGTGTGTCGATCAACCCCAGCCAAGCTCGTGCAGCCTGTCGTCATCAATCCCGTAGAAGTGAGCAATTTCGTGCACGAGGGTGATGTGTATTTCCTCGCGCAGCTCGTCGAGGTCATCGCAGAGGGCGAGGAGCGGTTCCCGGTAGAGCACGATTCGATCGGGCATTTCACCGAAGCCGTACTGGCCGCGGTCCGTCATGGCGACACCGTCGTACAGGCCGAGCGTGTCCGATCCGTCGTCCGGAGCGTCCTCAACGACGAAAACGATGTTGTCGAGCCCGTCGACCATGTCGTCGGGGAGAAGGTCGAGTTCGTCGATGACGAGTCGCTCGAACTCGTCGTTGTTCAACTCGTCGTGGTTCACCTGCGACATCCGTTCGGCATCTTTCGACACATCGGATTCAACTTGGGGTGAGTAACGGGGCTTGAACCCGCGACCTCCTGGACCACA
>JBDTAA010000063.1:0-2197 GCA_039924805.1 Cryobacterium sp. | reverse complement strand
CGGCGGCGGTCGCTACCGGGCACAGCTGAGCTCGTCGACCAACCCCCAGAACATCACCGTCAGGAGCAGCCTCGGCGGTTCGGCGTCCCGGGCCGTGACGCTGAAATAGGGCGCGGCTCGCCCTAGGAGGCCGCTGATTTACGACGTTTCAGTGGGCCAATCGAGTCTTTAGAGCGTTTTTTGCCCGGTGGCCGGGCCCGTGGAAGCGTCCCCGGGACCGGAAGGTGGTTCTGGGGTTGGCGGGCCGGGCCGTGAAGGGTGGGTGCGTCGGCGGTGGCGGGCTGGGTGTCCTGGTCTGGGGTGTTATCCAATGGCCCAGGTCCCGTTCTGGCTGGTGAGGCCGAGGCTGAGGAGGCGCTTGAGGTTGATAGCGGCAGCCCGGTTGACCCACCAGGCGTTGTTCTTGACGGTGCCGCGGTAGGGAACACGCCGAGCTCCCCGAGTCATCCAGGCGAGGGTGCGTTCGACCATCGGTCGGTGTTGTCGATACACGGCCTGAAAGTCGGGATCCTGGGCCCGAACACGGTGTTCACGGCGTAGCCGATCGTGGGGGTGGATCTGCATCTTCTTCCCCCGTTTCGCAGTCGTGCACTGGGCCATCAGCGGGCAGGACGCGCAGGAACTACCAAAACTCACGCGTCCCGTCGCGCTGATCGGCCGGACGATGCCCGCGGGACATGTCGCGCTCTGGCCGGCCTCGTCAATGATGAAGTCGTCGACGGTGAACCCGCCGGGAATAGCGCGGCCCAGCGGCATCGGCTTGATGATCGGCGTGTGGCCGGCCGTCGAAATCGCCGCGAGGAGTTCTCCGCTGCCATAGGCCGAATCACCCAACGCCTCGATTTCCTGCGTGCCAATGCTGGTGTCAGCTGTGATGAGTTCCATCCCGCGCGCCGCGTCACTGTTTTCCGGCCCGGCTGCTTTGGTCAGGGCGGCCGCGGTCGTCAAGCCGGTCTCCGGCTCCATCGCGATATGAGCCTTGAAACCGTCGATCTTCTTCTGCCTGCTCTTATGCGCGTGGCGGGCGTCGGGATCCACGGTTGAGATGACCCGGTCCGGGGCGACCCGGCGGGCGATCTTCCATCGCCCGTCCGTGCCATCAGATCCCTCTGCCGGTTCCACATCCTGCCCCGCGACTAACGCCAACAACGCCACCGTTTCCTGCTGCTTGTCGGTGAGGGCATCCGCGTCGATGCTGGCAAGCAGGGCCAGCGCGTCGGTGACGAGCTTGGAGACCAACTCGTCGCGAGCAGCGCGGTCATCCCAGGCGATGTCGGGCTTGCCCGGTTTGGAATAGTCGTGACCGGTCAACCCGGCCACGGTCACGTCGGCGCCAGGGATCTCCCGACCCACCCGGCGGATCTGCGCGACAAGCTGCGTGACGGTGTCCTGGCGGGCGACGGCGTCTTCAAGGATCGTCGAGTCCAGGGCTCTGCGCTTGCGACCAGACAAAGCCCCCGACTCTGCAATGACCTGTGTCACGGCCTCGAAGATCCTGTGCGGGCGCTTGCTCGCGGCGAGGCGTTTGCGCCAATAGACCAGCACCGTCGGGTGGAACGAGGTTTCCGTCAACGCGAACCCGCACGCGGCCTTCCAGCGCAGGTCGAAGGTAACCGCCTCCGCCGTTTCGCGGTCGGAGAGGTTGTTCAGGGTTTGCAACACCATGACCGCGGCGATCACATCGGCCGGCGTTGACGGGCGGCCCCGGCCCGACGGGAACAGGTCCACGAACGCGTCATCCGGGAACAGAGCATGTCGGTGCTCAGCCAGGAACGCGAACACCGACCCGGCCGGAAGCAAATGTCCCGCGATCGCCTCGACATCGTAAATCTGACGTCGACCATCATCATGTCCCTGCATGAACCAAGTCTTAACCACGCCCACAAATCCATGCAGAGGCGCGCCTTAATGCGCCAGATTAATCAGCGCGCTCCTAGGCGGGGCTGCCGAGGCGGGGCGGCCGAGGCGGGGCGGCCGATGCGGGGCGGCCGAGCCCGGAGTCATAGACTGGCCCGCATGCCCGCATCTGTACCGTCGCCTGTACCGTCCTCTGTGCCGTCCTCTGTGCCGTCCTCTGTGCCAGCCTCCGCCCGTGTGGCCGGCACCCCGCAGGCCAGCACGCCGCAGTCCGCCACGCCGGCCTTGGCCTCCGGCCTCGAGCGACAGGTCATCGCCGACCTCAACCGAGACATCACAG
>JBDTAA010000062.1:0-6500 GCA_039924805.1 Cryobacterium sp. | reverse complement strand
TGCCCCGGCCGCGCAGTTCGGGGTGCACGCCGCCGAACAGCACGGACCGCACGAGCGTCTCCTGCCCCGGCGGGAGAATGACCATCCCGTTGGCCACGATGGCGCCCTCGGCGTTCAGCCCCACGATGGAGTCGAGCTCCGCGTGGAAGTGCGAGAAGCCGAACTCCTCGGCGACCTCGTCGCGGGTGGCCAGGTAGTTGGGGTGGTCCGCCTCGTCCATGGCCTGGGTGAGCCGCCAGATTCCGTCGACGTCGGCCGCCGTGGCCGGCCGCCAGGTGGCGACATCCGGATGCGAGGGAATCGGCAGTGACGCCGGCGCGGTTACCCGGTCGTGCAGGGGACGGAGAGTGTCAACCATGCCCACACCCTACTTCTGCGGCCCGCGAACGCCAGTGGGCGGCGCGGTCAGTATTCGAGGGTGAAGGCCAGTTTGCGGTGTGCCGGTTCGAACCCCATGCCGGTGTACAGGCCGAGGGCGCCGGTTGGGCTGGCCGAATCCACGGCCAGGGTCGCCCGTTCGTGTCCGAGGTCGCGGCCGGCCTGCAGCTGGGCGGCCAGGAGGGCCTGGGCGATGTGCTTGCCGCGCCATCCGCTGACCACGCCGACCAGGTCGATGTAGCTGCCGGTGAAGCCCTGCGTTTTCCAGACGTCTTCATTCGCGGTGGTCAGCACGAAGCCGACGACCTGTTCCTCGCCGCCGGGCCCGGCGCCACGGGCCACGAAGGAGAGATCGGGCCGGAACCACTTCGACCCCACGAAGGCCGACCAATTCTCGTCGCTCATCGGCTGGCTGGCCCAGTGATCCATGAAGGCGTCGTCGCGAGCCGCATGCACCGCTTCGGAGACCGCCGGCGTGTAGGGGGCGATGCGGATGCCCTCGGCCGGTTCGACCGCGCGGATCGGGTCGGCCAGCACGCGCTCGAGCGACAGGAAATAGCGGGAGAGGGTCAGCCCGGCGCGGTCAAACAGCCGAGCATTCTGCGGTGCGCGCTCGTCGGCGTAGAGCAGGACCCAGCCCGGCAGCGTCTTCGGCGACGAGGCGAGCTGCTGCTTCGCGCGGTCGAGCTGCCACGCCAGCAGCTGCCGGCCGATGCCGCGGCCGCGCAGTTCGGGGTGCACACCGCCGATCGCGATAGACCGCACGAGGGTCTCCTGCCGGGGCGGCAGCAGCACCACGCCGTTGGCGACGATTCGGCCGTCGGCGTCGAGGCCCACGATGGAGTCGACTTCCGGGTGGAAGTGCGAGTAGCCGAAGTCGGCCGCGATCGCCCCACGGGTGGTGAGGTAGTTGGGGTGGTCGAGCCGGCCCATGGCCTGGCGCAGCCGCCAGATTCCGTCGATGTCGTCGCCCGTCGCCGACCGCCACTGGGCGACATCCGGATGCGCCGGCAGCGCCGGAACCGTCGGCGCGGTCACGCGCTCACTCAGCGGCCGCAGTTCTTCACCCATCCGTCCAGCCTACCGAGGCGCTCCCCCGCAGCGGCATTGGACGCCCCCAGTGCATAACTCCTCCAGGTTGTCCGGCGTCGCCGGATCTGCCCCGGTATTCCTCGGGTTCGCAACCCGGCACGCACTTTCTGGAGGAGTTATGCGCAGGCGAGGCGTCCTTCTCGGTGCGCGTTCTCGTGCCGATGGGCTGCGAAAGAGGGGCCCGACCGAAGTCGAGCCCCTCTAGCGGTGAAGCGGTGAAGCGGCGAAGCGGTGAAGCGGTGAAGCGGTGTTACTTGGCTTCTTCGGCTTCGACTGCAGCCTCGACCTCGACCTCGACCTCGGCGGGGGCCTCGGCGGGCTCCTCGACAACCTCGGCGGCGGGCTCTTCGGCGACGGGCGCGGCAGCCTTGGCGGAAGCCTTGGCCTTCTTGACCTTCGGCGTGACGGGCTCGAGAACGAGTTCCATCTGCACCATCGAGGCGTTGTCGCCCTTGCGGAAGCCGAGCTTCGTGATGCGGGTGTAGCCGCCCTCACGGAGAGCAACCTGCGGCGCGATCTCGGTGAAGAGCTCGTGCACGACGGTCTTGTCGCCGATGGTGGCGAGCACGCGACGACGAGCGTGCAGGTCACCCTTCTTTGCGAACGTGATCAGTCGCTCGGCAACCGGACGCAGGCGCTTGGCACGGGTCTCGGTCGTCTTGATCGACTTGTGGGTGAACAAGGATGCGGCCAGGTTGGCGAGCATGAGGCGCTCGTGGGCCGGTCCGCCGCCGAGGCGGGCTCCCTTAGTGGGCGTAGGCATTGGTAATCTCCAGTATCAAAAGTCGAAAGTCAGTCTGAACGACTGCTTTAGATGGTTTCTTCGTCGTAGCCGCTGTAGAAGTGGGCGCCGTCGAATCCGGGCACCGAGTCCTTGAGCGACAGGCCGAGCTCTACGAGCTTGTCCTTGACCTCATCCACCGACTTCTGACCGAAGTTGCGGATGTTCATCAGCTGAGTCTCCGAGAGGGCGACCAGTTCGCTGACGTTGTTGATGCCCTCACGCTTGAGGCAGTTGTACGAGCGAACCGACAGATCGAGGTCTTCGATCGGGATCGACAGCTCGTTCGACAGCACGGCGTCAACCGGCGCCGGGCCAATTTCGATGCCCTCGGCAGCGGTGTTGAGCTCGCGGGCCAGACCGAACAGCTCGGTCAGCGTGCGACCGGCGGATGCGATGGCGTCGCGGGGGGTGATCGCCGGCTTGGTCTCCACGTCAACGACGAGGCGGTCGAAGTCGGTACGCTCACCGGCACGGGTGGCCTCAACGCGGTAGGTCACCTTGAGCACGGGCGAGTAGATGGAGTCGACCGGGATCTGGCCGGCTTCCGAGTACTCGTTGCGGTTCTGGGTGGCCGACACGTAGCCGCGGCCACGCTCGATGGTCAGTTCGAGTTCGAACTTGGCCTTGTCGTTAAGCGTCGCGATGACGAGGTCCGGGTTCAGAACCTCGACGCCGGCCGGCGCGGAGATGTCGGCTGCGGTGACCTGGCCCGAACCCTGCTTGCGCAGGTACGCGGTGATCGGCTCGTCGTGCTCGCTGGAGATGACGAGGCCCTTGATGTTCAGGATGATCTCCGTGACATCTTCCTTGACACCGGGAACGGTGCTGAACTCGTGCAGCACGCCGTCGATGCGGATGCTGGTGACAGCCGCGCCGGGAATCGAGGAAAGCAGGGTGCGGCGCATGGAGTTGCCGAGGGTGTAACCGAAGCCGGGCTCGAGAGGCTCGATCGTGAACTTGGAGCGGAACTCCGAGAGGTTCTCCTCGGTGAGCGTGGGGCGCTGTGCAATAAGCACTATTGATTCCTTTCGGCTAAGTGTCCGCTATATGACACTTGCGGTGATGTTTTGAGTTATGAAAGAAACGAAGAACCGGCGAAAGAGCAGGCCCGCGAGGACCTACTCCTTCACCGCTAGGTGGTTAGACGCGGCGACGCTTCGGCGGGCGGCAACCGTTGTGCGCCTGCGGGGTGACGTCGTTGATCGAACCAACCTCGAGGCCGGCGGCCTGAAGCGAGCGGATCGCGGTCTCGCGGCCGGAGCCCGGTCCCTTGACGAAGACGTCGACCTTCTTCATGCCGTGCTCCTGCGCCTGGCGGGCGGCCGACTCGGCTGCCAGCTGTGCGGCGAACGGGGTCGACTTGCGCGATCCCTTGAAGCCAACGGCCCCCGAGGACGCCCATCTGATGACCGCACCGGTGGTGTCGGTGATCGAGACGATCGTGTTGTTGAACGTGGACTTGATGTGGGCCTGGCCCACAGCAATGTTCTTCTTTTCTTTCTTGCGCGGCTTCCGTACGGCCGACTTGGGTGCTGCCATGATTTCTCCTGAATCCTAAAGACGGGCGGGCTAGGGCGAGGCCTAGCGGGCCTTCTTCTTGCCGGCTACGGTGCGCTTCGGGCCCTTGCGGGTACGAGCGTTGGTCTTGGTGCGCTGGCCGCGAACGGGCAGGCCCTTGCGGTGGCGAATTCCTTCGTAGCTACCGATCTCGACCTTGCGGCGGATGTCAGCGGCAACCTCACGGCGGAGGTCACCCTCAACCTTGAAGGTTCCTTCGATGTAGTCACGGAGCAGGACGAGCTGGTCGTCGCTCAAATCCTTGACTCGGATGTTTCCATCGATTTCAGTGTCGGCGAGGGTCTTGAGGGCCCTCGTGCGTCCAACACCAAAGATGTAAGTCAGTGCAACTTCCACGCGCTTGTCGCGGGGAATGTCAACGCCTGCTAGACGTGCCATTGTGGCTTCTCCTGTAGATGTTTGGAGGTCTGTAGCAGCACCTGTGCATCGGCCTCCAACCGATGGTGTCGCCCCGAAGGGTTCCCGGTGTTGCTATCTAACTGTGGTGGTCGAGATCCGGTCGGCCCGGGGCCGGGTCGGACTCTAACCCTGGCGCTGCTTGTGACGCGGGTTTTCGCAAATCACCATGACGTTTCCGTTACGGCGAATTACCTTGCACTTGTCACAGATCTTCTTGACGCTGGGCTTGACCTTCATGGTGATTCCTTGTGTTCGCTGTCTTCGTACCCGCGGGATGCCGCGGGCCGTTACTTACAGCAGCCGTTACTTGTAGCGGTAAACGATCCGGCCGCGGGTCAGGTCGTACGGGCTCAACTCAACGATCACGCGGTCCTCTGGGAGGATGCGGATGTAGTGCTGACGCATCTTGCCCGAAATGTGGGCAAGAACACGGTGGCCGTTTGACAACTCAACGCGAAACATCGCGTTCGGAAGTGCTTCGACTACTGCGCCCTCGATTTCGATGACACCGTCTTTTTTCGCCATAGCCTCACTGTCGCTCAATGCATTGGTTGCTGGTCATGCGGGATTGTGGTGCACGAGACACGCCGAATTCGGCAGTTCAAGACACCAAGGATCAACTCTATGGTATGAGGTTGCACTTTGGCAATTCAGACCTATACTCTCTGCGCCTCCCGCACGACGGGCACGAGGTGGGAGAACAGCGGATGCGCCTGGTCGAGTCCGCAGACCTTCTCCACGAAGCTCTCGGCCGTCTCCGCGCGCAGCAGACGCTGCAGTTCGACGCTATGCTCGTCGGCGGGCACATCGAACCGGAGTGCCGCAGCGACCGCCTCGAGCAGGGCGGTCGGCGTGGCGCCGCCCTCCGCGATTTCGGCCGCCGGCCCAATCAGGCGCTCGTTCCGGCTGAGCTTCCGCAGCGGCTGCCTGCCGACTCGCTCGACGGTGTCGGGCAGGCTCGGGTTCGCGAATCGGGTCAGGATCTTCTCCCGGTAGGCGAGCTGCTCGGCCGCGTCGATGCCGTGCTTGGCGACGAGGAGCGCCGACGTTTCCTCGAGCACACGGCGGGCGACATCCTGCACCTCGGCGACCGCGAGTGCATCGTGCAGCTGCGTGATTCCCCGGGCGAACCCGAGGTACGCGATCGTTGCGTGACCCGTGTTGACGGTGAACAGCTTGCGTTCGATGTAGGGCGCCAGGCTGTCCACGAACACGGCGCCCTGGATGACGGGTGGCGCGTCGCCGAAGGGGCCGCGTTCAATGACCCACTCGTAGAAGTCCTCGACCATCACGTCGATGCCGGTCTCCCCCGCCTGCCCCGGCACGATGCGGTCGACGGCGGTGTTGGCGAACGCGACTCGCGGGGCCAGGGCCTCGCGGTCATCCGCAGCAACGTTCGCCCACACCTGTTCCGCGAGCAGGTCTGTCGCGCCGATGGCGTTCTCGCAGGCCATCACCGCGAGGGGCGGCAGGTTCGCCGCCCTCCGGGTGAGGCCGGCCGCGATCACCGGCGCGACGAAGCGGAGCACGTTTGGCCCGACGGCCGTCGTCACGACATCCGCCGTCGCGATCTCGTCGATCAGCTCGGCCTCCTGCGTGGCGCTATTGATGGCGCGGAAGTTGTCGACCAGATGGGTGGTCGACGTCTCCCCCGCCAGATGCACCCGATAGCTGGGCGCGGCGTGCAGGGCCTCGATGAGGGAGGCATTCACGTCGGCGAAGACAACCTCATAGTCGGCCTCATGGAGCAGCAGCCCGACGAATCCGCGGCCGATGTTGCCCGCGCCGAAGTGAATGGCCTTCATTCTGCGTTTACCTCCTCGAGAAGGGCGAAGATGTCCTCCGCCGATTCGGCATCGATGAGCCGCTGCACCTCGTCGTCATCGGAGAACACGATGGCGATCTTCGAGAGGATCTCGAGGTGCTCGTTGTTGAGGCCCGCGATGCCGACGGCAAACCTGACCTGTTCGCCGCCCCAGTCGATCGGGTCGGTGTAGCGCACGAACGAGAGAGCCGAACGAAGGATCGACTCCTTCGCATCGTTCGTGCCGTGCGGGATGGCCAGGAAGTTGCCCATGTACGTCGAGACCGAGCCTTCACGTTCGAACATCGACGCGATGTAGTCGCCCCGGACTGCGCCGGCGGCCACGAGGAGGTCGCCTGCCTCCCGAATAGCCTCGTCCCGCGTGGTGGCCGTCCCCGCGGCCACCACGTTTCTCGGCTCCAGAATCTGAGTCACAGCTGCACTCCTTCACTCGCGTTGCGCTGC
>JBDTAA010000061.1:0-6859 GCA_039924805.1 Cryobacterium sp. | reverse complement strand
CGCCTCTGACAGCCTTAGAGCGTCCTGACGGACTCCAGCCCCCCGATTAACGCATCAGGGCCCGTATCCGCGGATACAGGCCCTGATCAAGTTTTACGAGAATCTAGTCCTCGGTAGGCGTGCGTTCGGTCTCGTCAGCGGCGACCCAGAGCTCGTCGTCTGCGCGGAAAGTCTGCCAGACGGCGTAGGCGACGCCCGCGGCGGCGGCGAGGCCGATACCGATGGCAACGTACGTTCCGGCTCCGAGTCCCTGCTTCTCAATGACGACTGGCTTTTGGAAGCGGATCCGGTTCAGTGCGGCGCGCACGCGCGCGTCTTTCGCCACATCGCCGACCGACATGACGCTGCCGATGGCGGTACCGAGGCCGGTGCCGAGAACGGGCAGGACGTCATCGACCAGGCGGCGGCGAACTCCGTCGGCGGCCTCGTGGGTGGCGTGCAGGCCTGGACGAAGGTACTGCTCGTAGCTATCGCGCACGCGCGGGACGACCTCTTCGCGGGTGAGGGTGCCGGCCTGGCGGGCGGCCTCGCGGGCGATCTGATTCGCGCGGTCGAGCACCTCCTGCTGCTGGCTCCATAGTTCATCTGCGCTCTTGCGCAGCCGGTCGAGTTCTTTGCGGCGCTTGCGTGACAGGCTCATCTGCACCCTCCATAGATGTCGTGTGGCGAACACACCCATCTTGCCACCGAATTGGCTGGGAGCGCTCTGGGTATCGCATGAACGGCAGGATGCCCTAATCCGGCTATGCAAGAATTGCGCGTATGTCTAAGCACACCGCAGTCGCCACCCTGAATACAACCCTCGGACCGATCAAGGTCAACCTCTACGGAAACCACGCGCCGAAGACCGTCAAGAACTTCGTCGGCCTCGCCACCGGCGAGATCGACTGGAAGCACCCGGCGACGGGCACGACGTCGAAGACGCCCCTCTATGACGGCACCGTGTTCCACCGCATCATCAAGGACTTCATGATCCAGGCCGGAGACCCGCTGGGCCAGGGCACCGGCGGCCCCGGCTACCAGTTCGACGACGAGATCAACCCCGAGCTCGACTTCACCCAGCCGTACTTGCTCGCCATGGCGAACGCCGGCACCCAGGGCGGCCGTGGCACCAACGGTTCGCAGTTCTTCATCACGGTCGTTCCGACCACCTGGCTGCAGGGCAAGCACACAATCTTCGGCGCCGTCGAAGACGAAGAATCCCGCGCCATTGTGGGGAAGCTCGCCACCGTTGCCACCGACGGCCGCGACCGTCCGCTCTCCGATGTTGTCATCGAGAGCGTTTCCGTCGAGCAGGTCTAGGCGCCAACCACCAGATGACTGACCTGCCCGGCACGGCGGCGAGCCACTGCTACCGGCATCCGGGCAGGCCCAGTTTCATCCTCTGCCAGCGCTGTGGACGCACGATCTGCCCGGACTGCCAGACCCAGGCGGCCGTCGGCGTCATCTGCCCCGAGTGCATGAAGGAGCAGCGCCGCAACGCTCCGCGCACGAAACCGGCCATACTGACCCGGCTCACGGGCAGCGGCTCACCGGTGGTCACCTACAGTCTGATCGCGATCACTCTCTTCGTCTTCGTGCTCCAGCTGCTTCCCGGCCTGGGTGTGACCGGTCGGCTTTTCTACGCCGGCGCCTTCTCGTACCCCGGGATGTTCGAGCCTTGGCGCATGGTGACCAGTGTTTTCCTGCACTCGACCAGCTTCATCTTCCACGTGCTGCTCAACATGTACATGCTGTGGATCTTTGGTCCGATCCTCGAGGGCATGCTCGGCCGGGGGCGCTTCCTCGCGCTCTATCTGCTCAGCGGGCTGGCCGGGTCTCTCGGGGTCATGTTCCTCAGTGACCCGAATGTGGGCGTGGTCGGGGCTTCGGGCGCCATCTTCGGGCTTGTCGGCGCCATGCTTGTCATCCAGCGCCGTTTGGGCGGTAACTCTACCCAGCTGATGGTCCTGGTTGGGATCAACCTCGTCATCGGCTTCGTGCCGGGGCTCAGCATCGCCTGGCAGGCACACGTCGGTGGCCTGATCGGCGGCGCGGTGCTGGGGCTCATCTACGTGCAAACACGCCGCCGCGCCCAGGCGACGCAGCAGACCGGGCTGATCACCGCGTTCGGCGCGGTCCTGGTGGCCCTGAGCTTCGCTCGGCTACTGCTCTAAGCGCCCTCCGGAAAAGTTATCCACAGGACTTTCCACATGGGGATAATTACACCGGTGTAATTGCTCCGCGGGTGAGGCGAAAGTCAGCGCCAGCGCGTGGTCATCAGGAAGCCGATGAAGGCGATCCCGAAGCCAACCATGATGTTCCAGGAACCAAGAACCGGAACGGGGAAACCACCCTGGCTCACGTAGAAGACGATGATCCAGACAAGGCCAAGGAGCATGAACCCGAACATGACCGGCTTGAACCACACCGCGTTCGGGGCCTCTTCGCCGGAGCGTGGTGCCACGTCGCGTGCGGGCTTGGATCGGGAGTTTGTGCGTGCCATGCCTCAGATTCTAGCGTCTCGGGCTGGACGGGCCCGGGTGCGGCATTCGGGGAAGTTGCATCCGCGCCACGATTAGAATCGAAACCATGACCGAACCGGCCGAGCCTGCCGCCGCGCCCACCCGGCGTGGCAGACGGCGGCGTCGCCGCATTCGGCCCGTGAGCGTGTTGGGCGTGCTCGGCGAGTTGCTCATCACAGCGGGCGTCGCCGTGCTCCTCTTCATCGCCTGGCAACTGTGGTGGAACGACATGATCGTCGCCGGTGAGCAGTCGAAGGCCGCGGCCGAGATCAGCACGAACTGGATCGCGGAGGACCGCAAGTCACGCAACCCGGATGCCGCGCCCCCGACCCCCGCGGACTACGGCGACCCGGTCGTCTCCGCGGTGCCCGCGACGGCCGACCCGTTCGCCGTTCTGTTCGTGCCACGTTTCGGCGCCGAGTACCACCGCACCGTCGCCGAGGGCGTTGGGAGTGGCGTGCTCAACAGCACCCGCCTGGGCATCGGCCACTACCCGGACACCCAGATGCCCGGCGAGGTAGGCAACTTCGCGGTCGCGGCGCACCGCAGCGCCTACGGCGGCGGCATGCACCTGATCAACGAGCTGCAACTCGGCGACGCGATCTACGTGCAGACGGCGAAGGGCTATTTCACCTACCGTTTCCGGGACCTCGAGTACGTGGCGCCGACCAGGGTAGACGTGCTCGAGCCCGTCCCCGGGGCGCCGGGCGCCAAAGCGAAGGATCGGATCATTACCCTGACCAGCTGCAACCCGCTGTACTCGACCGACGAACGCATCATCGCATACGGCGTCTTCGAGTCCTGGCAGCCGACATCCGCGGGCCCGCCCGCCGAACTCGCCCCGATCATCGCCGCGCAGGCGAAGGGCTAGGAGGCTCACATGTACGCAGCACTCTGGCGCGTTCTGCCCGGTCCGATCTGGCTCCGCATCGTCTCCCTGCTGATCCTTTTGGCCGGGGTGCTCTTCGCCTTGACCGAGTGGATATTCCCGTGGGTGAACGAAATCGTCAACTACCAGGAAGCGACGGTGGGCGGCCCATGACCCGCATTCTTGTCATCGACAACTACGACAGCTTCGTCTACACGCTCAACGGGTACCTGATGGAACTCGGCGCGGAAACCGAAGTGCTGCGCAACGACGCGTTCGACGCCTCGGAGGCGGCCGAACGGCTGTCCCACTTCGACGGGGTCCTCGTCTCCCCCGGCCCCGGGAAGCCCTCGAACGCCGGCGTATCGATCCCCATCGTGCGTGCGGCCTTCGCGGCCGGCATCCCGTTGTTCGGGGTGTGCCTGGGCCACCAGGCGATCGCTGAGGCATTCGGCGCGACCGTGACCAACGCCGAGGAACTCATGCACGGGAAGACCTCGCTGATCACCCACGACGACAGCGGCTTCTACGAGGGCGTCCCGCAGCCGTTCACGGCGACCAGGTACCACTCGCTCGCCGTCGTGGATTCCACGGTTCCGGCCGAACTCATCGTTACGGCCCGCACACAGGGCGGCGTCATCATGGGGCTCCGGCACGCCAGCGCGCCCATCCTCGGCGTGCAATTCCACCCGGAGTCCGTGTTGACGGAGGGTGGATACCGGATGCTGGGCAACTGGCTGGCCCTGGCTGGCCTCCCTGAGGCCCGCGAGACCGCGAAGGGCCTCAGCCCGCTGCTGAAGCTCAACTAGCCGCAGCGCCCGGCGTGGCGCCGGAGCTTGCCGGAGCCAGCCGGAGCTAGCCGGCGCAGTAGACGAGCTCGACCTCTGATTGCTGGGGCACGTCCCCTGGGGCGAGGGACTGCCTGATGACCGGATTCCCGTCTGTCGACGCGCAGGTTTTGTCCGGGGTCGCAATCGGCACCAGCTGGAGATTGGGAGAATTGAGCAGGTCGGTCGCCGCGCCCAAAGACTGGCCGGTGAGGTCACCGAGGGAAACGACGCCGCTGGAGACGACAAGGTTGATCGTGGATCCCTTGTCGGCCTTGCTCGCCGACACCGGGTCGGTACGCAGCACGATCCCGGCAGCCACCGTCGGTGAGTTCTCCTTGGTCACAGAGCCGGACACAAGCCCGGCGTCCGTGATCGCGGCTTCGGCGGCCTCGACGGTCTCGTTCGTGACATCCGGAACATCGACCACCTCCGCGCCCGTGGACACGAAGACCTTGATCACCTCGGCGGGTTGCACGATCGTGCCGGCGGGCGGTTCGGTGCGAATGACCTGATCCTTGGGGACGGTCGAGTTGGACTCCTCCGCCTTGGTGGCAGCGAGGTCGAGATCGAGCAACGCGTCCTGGGCAGCGTCATAACTCTCGCCGATGAGTGTGGGCACCTTGCGCGAGCTGTCCGGGATCTGGTCGCTGGGCGTGAGGCTGAAGACCCAGAACATGACGGAGATGACAATCACGACGACCGCCACGATGCCGGCCCAGATCCAGCTGACCGGAGGTCGGCGCTGCGTGCGCACCATGGTCTGGTCCTCGGCGAGCTGCTTGATGGCGAGCTCAGAACCGGATGCGACAACCGGCGGCGGTCCGAACAGGCCCGCGCCGGCCTCATCGAGCGGGCGGTGGATCGGGATTTGGCCCGCGCCGGCGGTGTCCACGTCGGTGCGGAAGTCGACCGCGCTCTGGTACCGGCCAAAGCGGTCCTTCTCGAGGGCGCGCATGACGACGGTGTCCAGAGCGGGCGAAACCTTCGGGTTGACCGAGCTGGGCTTAACCGGGTGCTCGCTGACGTGCTGGTAGGCGACAGCCACCGCGGAGTCGCCCCGGAACGGGGTTCGACCGGTGAGCATCTCGAACAGGACGACGCCGGTGGAGTAGAGATCGGTGCGCGCGTCGACGGATTCGCCCTTGGCCTGCTCCGGCGAGAAGTACGAGGCCGTGCCGAGGATCGCAGTGGTCTGGGCGACGGTCGTGGTCGAACTGGAGATCGCACGGGCGATGCCGAAATCCATCACCTTGACCTGGCCGGCCTGGGTGATCATGATGTTGCCCGGCTTGATGTCGCGGTGCACCACGCCCGCGCGGTGCGAGTACTCCAGTGCCGTCAGAACGCCGTCAATGATGCGCACGGCCTCGGAGGACTCGAGCGGTCCCTCACGGATGATGTCCTTGAGCAGGCGCCCGTCGACGTGTTCCATGACGATGAACGGAACCTGTGCCTCGTGCCCGTTCGATTCGGTGATCGTTTCCTCGCCGGCGTCGAATACGCGAACGATGGTGGGGTGCGCCATCCGGGCGGCGGCCTGCGCCTCCTGGCGGAAGCGGGTTCGGAACGCGGGATCGGTGGCGAGGGTCGACTTGAGCAGCTTAATGGCGACGGTGCGGCCGAGACGCGAGTCCGTTCCGATGTGCACATCCGCCATTCCGCCGCGGCCAATGAGCGCGCCGACACGGTAGCGACCAGCGAGCAGACGGCCAACCTCAGTCAATGCAGAACTCCCAGCTCGCCGGACGACACAATCTGGCCCATTTTACCTGTACCGGGCACGTATTACGGCGCCGCCGTGACAACCACGGGCGTCGATGCGGGTGAGTATCCGGATTCTCCGCCTCCGCAGATGTAACGGAACTTCACGGTGAACGAACCAGCGTCGGGGCCCGTCTTGACCGTGGTTGAGGTGGCGTTGGGGCCTGTGCGCTCCGGCGAGGTGGCGCCGGAACCTTCGACGAGCACCTCGTAACCGGTCATGTCCTGTCCACTCGGGCAGGACTGCGCCGTCCACGACACCGTCACGTCGGCGCCGGCGACCGCCGTGGCCGGGGCGACCGTCGGTGCGGTGCTCGGGGTCTCGGGTGTCGGCGCGGCGGTGAAGTACTTGACCGAGATCGTCGTGCCCTTTGGCACTGTCCCGGTTGGGTTGACGTCGTACACCCGGTTGACCTTGCTCGGGTCGTCGGCTGCGTTACCGGCGACGAGGTCTGCGACGAGGTCAAGGCCGATCAGCTTGTCGCGTGCCTCGGCGCTGGTCAGGCCCACGAAGTCCTCTGCCAGCACAGTGACCGTCGTGGCCGTCGGTGTGGGTATCGGCGTCGGCTTCGGTGTTTCGGACGGCGTCGGCTTCGCCGCGCTGGACTTCGACACGGACGGGGTCGGTGCCGGCGTGTTGTTGCTCTGGTTTAAGAGGGCGATCAGGGTTTCGGTGAGCACGATGGCGAGAAGCGCGATGAGCGCGATAAGCGGCCAGGTCCAGGGGCTGCGCTTCTCCTTCTTCGTGGAGGCTGCCGCCGCGGCGGCCTCAGCCCTGCTCGCGGGCGCGGCAGCCGACAAGGGCAGCACGGTCGTGGCCTGGTCGGAACCGGCACCCTGCATGAGCATGGTGGCCGCGGTCGGCGTCGCCCCGGCGAGGATGGCGGGAACGGATG
>JBDTAA010000060.1:0-17872 GCA_039924805.1 Cryobacterium sp. | reverse complement strand
CTTCACCGGCACGGGGCCCGATGCGCATGTAGCGCATCGGGCCCCGTGCCGTGTGTCCTACCCGTGACATGACGACAGCTCCGCCCGCCGATTACCCCACCCGAATCGATGACCAGATGAGCGCGTTTCCCGTGATCAGCCCCCTGGGCATTCGATCGCGCCTCCTCGCGTGGCCGGTCGGCCGGCACCCGGATGCCGTGATCGTCGGCCTGGTCGGCTTCCTCCTCTCCGTCGCCGCGTCCTGGCGCGCCTCGGTCTGGTTCGATGAGGCCGCCACCATCTCGGCGGCCACCCGCAGCTGGCCCGAGCTCATGCGGATGCTCGGCAACGTGGATGCCGTGCACGGCCTGTACTACGCCGGGATGCACCTGTGGCTCGACCTCGTCGGCTACTCGCCGTTCACGCTCCGGCTGCCCAGCGCCGTTGCCACGGGTATCACGGCCGCGCTGATCGTGCTGCTGATGCGCTCGCTCGGCCCGAGGCCGACCGCCATCCTGTCGGGGCTCGCCTTCTGCCTGCTGCCCCGGGTCACCTGGATGGGCGCCGAAGGCCGCTCGTACGCACTCACCACAACCCTCGCGGTGGCATTGACCCTGGTCTTCCTCGCCGCCTGGCGCCGAGGCGGAGCCACCCGAGCCGTGCGGGCGCGCTGGTGGATGCTCTACGGCCTGCTGGCCGTGGTCGTCACCTCGTGCTTCCTTTATCTGGCGCTCCTCGTGGTCGCACACGGCATCACGGCGGCCTGGACCCACTGGTCGGCCCACCGGAGCGCCGCGACGGCAGCGTCACTCGGCGGCTGGCTGCTCGCCTCGATGGCTGCCGGCGCCGCGCTCATTCCATTCGCGATCGACGTGGCGGATCAGTCCGGGCAGGTCAGCTGGATCGGTCCCGTCGGCCGGCACACCCTGCACGGCGTCTTCGTCACCCAATGGTTCTACAAGAACCCCGCATTTGCCGCCACGGCCTGGGCCCTGATCGCGGTGGGCCTCGCGGTCCTCGCGCGCCGGGGTCGGCGGCAGGCGGATGCGCTGCCCGCCCGGGTTCCGTCCGTGGTTCCCTCCGCGAATCGCCCCGCGCATCCCTCCCTGGCCTCGATCGTCCTGCCCTGGCTCGTCGTGCCGACGGTCGGCATCATCCTGGCGTCGATCGTGGTCTCACCCCTCTACTCCCCGCGCTATCTGACGTACTCCGCCCCGGCGGCGGCGATCCTGATCGGGGTGGCCGTGAGTGCCCTGCGGTCGCGTTCGCTCGTCGTCGTAGCGATGGCCGGCCTCGTCGTGCTCGCCGCTCCCCAGTATCTGGCGCAACGGATGCCGGAGGCCAAGCAGCAATCCTCATGGGGCGAGGTGGCGGCCCTCGTGTCGGCCCAGCGCGCGTTGGAGCCGGCCGACACGCACCTGGCCAACACTGCCCGGGCCAACACCGCCGAGGCCAACACGCACGAGGCCAACACCGCCGAGGCCATCATCTACGGACCGGTCCGGCAGCACCCGGCGGCGACGACCCGTGTCATTGCCTATGCCTATCCCGAGGCATTCTCGGGCCTCACCGACGTGAAGCTGGCTATCCCGGCCGCCGAGACGGGTCGACTGTGGGAGACCCGGTACCCGCTCGACCAGGTCACCGGTCGGCTGGAGGGGGCGGACGTGGTCTGGCTTGTCACCAGCACGAAGCAGGACTGGCGGCCGAGCGTCACCCGTCACCTGGCCGCCCTCGGCTACGGCGTCGACGCCGAGTGGAGCCTGACCGGGGTGAACGTTCTCCGCTACGAGCGGTAGCCCGCCGCCGGCCGGCCCAGCCGGACCTGCCGGAGCAGCCGGCCGACTGCGCCGGGCCCTGCCCGCCGCAGCGACATGACCACGATGATGATGACGGCAGCGGCAATCGTGACCATGGTCAGGCCAACCGATGGCACGAGCAGCCTCACCGTGAGCGCGAGCGGCACCGCCAGCCACTCCCACCGCCCGCTGAGTGCGATGAACGGGAGAAGCAGCAGCGCGTACCAGGGGTAGCGCGGGCTCAGCACGAGCAGCGCCGAACCGATCATCACGAGCTGGCCGAGCCAGGGCTGGGCCGGGTCGGTCTTCCAGATCACCAGCACCGCGATGATCGCCAGCAGCACCCCGGCGACGATGATGGCCGAGCCGCCGGGGGCGATCAGGGAGACCAGAGCGAAGCGGGTGCCGTCCTCGTACCCCTCTTCCGACAGGTAGCCGGGCAGGTAACCGAGCACGCCAATGCCCGTGGCGAGCACGTAGGGGACGTACAGCACGGCGAAGGTGAGGACCGCCGCCAGAACGACCTGCCAGCCCTGTCGCCTGAGCATGGCCGGCGCCGCAATCACCGGGATGAGCTTGGTGGCGACCGCCGCCCCGAGGGCGATTCCGCCTCGCCAGTACCGTTCCCTGGTCACCAGGAATGCCGCCGCGAGCGTGAACACCACCCCGAGCATGTCCACATGGGAGTTGTTGACCGCCTCCGTGGCCACGAGAGGGCACCACGCCCACAACGCAGCGAAGCGCGGGTCGATGCCTCGCCGGCGCATCCCGGCCAGCAGCATCGCCGTGGTGCCGACGCCGAGCAGCAGGCCGGCGAGCTGCAACGGCCAGTAGCCCGGCTCCGGCCCGGTGACGGCACGGATGCCGGCGAAGAAGATCTCGCTGGCGGGCGGGTAGATCGTCGGCACGGTCGTGCGGTTGAGCGCCGAGCAGAGAATCTCGCCCGACGGCGTCTTCTGCACCCTTTCGATCCGTTCGCCCCGGCACGTCTCCCCCTCGGCGCTGCGCTCTGGCGCGGGAAACAGCCAGTCGGGGCGCAGCGGGTCGAGCCGGTCATCCGCCGGCACGTAGGCGTACGGGGAAATCCCGGCGTTCTGCACGATCCCGTCCCAGGCGTAGCGGGCGGAGTCTGTGCTCGTGTTGGGCGGGCCGATCATTGCCGCGGCGCCGATCCCGATCGAGCCGGCCAGGATGAGCACGGCAACGGCCCTCCCCCGCACCCCCCGCAGGGCGATGACGGCGAGTGCGAAAAGAATCCAGAGCGCCGCCGTGCAGATCAGGAGCTGCACGGAGTCCCGCCCGGGCCGGAACAGGTCGAAGGCGAGCACGGTGAAGCCGGTCAGCGCCGCGCTGGCGGCGAGCAGCACCGAGACGAGGAAGATTCGCACCCTGCCATCCTCTCCGGGTCGCACGCGCGGCTGACCTCGTTGGCGTCGCTGAGGGTCTCCCGTCACGAAACCGTAAGGTTTGTTTGGCACCGGGCACGCGGCCCGGATGTTCCAATTGAAGCATGCGGCGATTCCTCTACGAAGCCCAGCGGGCCCTCGCGTCCCCTGTGCGCAATCCCCGCATGGCGACCGTGATCGGCCGGTTGCTCGGCGCCGCATTCCTGGTCTGCTTCGGCACCGGCCTGTACAGCCACATGCTGCAGGAACCGGCGGCCTGGATGCGGTTCGCCACCCGACCCGAGTTCCTCTACCAGGTCACCCAGGGGACACACATCGTGGCCGGTATCGCCTGCTTTCCCCTGCTCCTGGCCAAGTTGTACATCGTCTTCCCCGACCTGTTCGCCTACCCGCCGGTGCGCTCGTTCGTGCACGTCCTCGAGCGGGCGTCGATCGCCCTGTTCGTCGGGGCGTCCCTCCTGCAGATCACGATGGGCCTGCTCAACACGAACCAGTGGTACCCGTGGCCGTTCCCGTTCCGTCAGGTGCACTTCGCGCTTGGCTGGGTGCTGGTGGGACTGCTCGCCATCCACATCGGGGTGAAGCTGCCGATCATCGCCCGGCACTGGCGCGCCCACGAGGACGAGCAGGAGGCGGACCACCTGGTCGACGCGGTGCCACCGGAGCGTTCGCGGAACGCCGAAGCCGTACGGCTCTGGGGCGAGCGCGGCCCGGGCGGCCTGACCGGCAGACTGCTGGCCTACATCGACGAGACTCCGCCGCGCCGAGAGAACAGGGTCAGCCGCCGCGGCTTCCTGGCCACCGTCGCCGTCGGGGCTGCGGCGGTCGTCGGCCTGACGGCCGGCCAGACGTTCACCCCGCTCGACCCGGTCAACCTGTTCGGCCCGCGCAAGAAGGGCCTCGGCCCGCAGGGCGTTCCGGTCAACCGCACCTCGGCGCAGGCGAAGGTCGCTGATGCCGCCCTGGCCGCCGGGTGGGTGCTCACGCTTGCGAGCCGTGGCACGGAGCGCACCTTCACCCGTGCCGAGCTCGAGGCCATGCCGCAGACCGAGGTCAACCTGCCCATCGCGTGCGTCGAGGGCTGGAGCCAGATGGCGACCTGGCGTGGAGTGCGCATGATGGACCTGGCCAACGCCGTCGGGGCCGACGCCGAGACGTCGTTCCACATCACCAGCCTGGAGCAGCGCGGTAGTTTCCGTCAGACCACGATGGGCCGGGAGTACGTTCAGGATCCGCTGACCCTGGTGGCCCTCGAACTGAACGGGCAGACTCTCGATCTGGAGCACGGCTACCCAGCCCGGATCATCGCGCCCGGCCGACCCGGAGTACTGCAGACCAAGTGGCTCAGCCGGATCGAGGCGATCGACGCATGAATCGTGCACGCGTGATACTGGTGGCCATCGGTGTGCTCCTGCTGGCCTGGGGCGTCTTCGTGCTTTTCGACAGTGTGCGCCCCGCCCGGATCCCCGGGCTGGCGCTGTGGCTGGGCGCGGCCATCGTGCTGCACGACGTCGTCGTCGCGCCGATCATCTTCGCCGGCGGCATCCTGATCCGGCGGGCGGGGCATCGCCTGACCGGCACGACCGTTCTGGTGGTGCAGGGCGCAATCGTCGTCGGCTCCCTGATATCCCTGATCGCGGTGCCCCTGATCATCGCCCAGGCATACGCGCCGAACAACCCGACCGTGCTCCCGTTCGACTACGGCGCCCGCCTGGGCGCCTTCTGGGTCTTTGTGGCGGTAACGGCCTCCGCCGTGTCGGCGGTGCTCTACGCGCGAACCAGGCGGGCGAACGAGCGCCCGTCCAGCCGCCAGTCCTGAACGACGGCCAGCCCGGCGAAGGCCGCCCGGAGGCGCAACGGCACCAGACCGATCTCCGCCCAGGGGAAGACCGCGCTCCGTCGCCCGTGGGCATCCTCGATCGTGCCCTCGAACGAGAGCTCGAGCTCCGGGTCCCCGCTCACCTCGACCAGGAGCGCGCCGTTGGGCGCCAGCAGCTCGGCGCAGCGCGAGAGCAGGGCACCCGGGTTTCCCCCGATGCCGATGTTGCCGTCGACGAGCAACGCCGTCGACCAGGCGCCCTCGCGCGGAAGCCGGTCGAAGACCGACCGGTCCAACACGTTCAGCCCCGCAAGGGACGCGATGCGCACCGCTGTGGGCGAGACGTCTATGCCGAGGGCGATCAGGCCGCGGTCCATCGCCGCGCGCACCATGCGTCCGGGCCCGCAGCCGATGTCGAGCACCGGCCCGGTGACCTCGTCGAGCAGTCTCAGGTCGGTGGCGTCGGCGTCGGCGCTCCACCGGCCGGCGTCGATGGCCGTCGGTGCGACTCGAACGTCGGTGTGGGTGCTCCGCAGGTAAAGCATCTCGCCGGCGCCCATCAGGGCGGCCGCGTAGGGTTCGGTGCCGCCCGCACCGAAGGTTGTCGTTCCCAAACGGAGCGGCGCGGAGCCCGGCTGTGCGAGGAGCGTCATCGTCCGGCCCCCGCTCGCGCGCCGGCCGGCAGGGAGTTGAAGGTGGCCGCGAATCGACCGTTCGGGGCGATCCGCGCAACCGCGCGCGCGTCGTCGATCGTGTCCACGTCGGTGATGGTCGGAAGCATCCGCACGCGCAACCCGGCATCCTGCAGCCGCGCCAGCTGAAGACGCCCGGTGTGCGGCAACGACATGGGAACCCCGCGGACGAGTGCGCCGGCGGGTTCGTTCATCGCCAGCGCCCAGAAGCCGCCGTCGTCGGCGTAGCCGAACCAGGCGTCGATGTCGTCGGTCCAGTCGGTGAAGACCGGCTCGAGCAGTGCGCACGATACCTGGGGCGTGTCCATTCCGATCAGCACGGTGGGCTCGTCGCAGGCGTCGAAGATCGCGGCCAGCCGCTCGTCCAGTGCGCCGCCCACCTGGGGGAGGATCTCGAATCCGGTCGCGGAAGGCGGCGGCCGTTCGCCGTCGAAGGCGAGGATGTGCCGGCTCGCCGGAAGGCTCGCGACCGCTTCCAGGGTGTCGTCGAGGCTCGCAGCGGCCAGCTCGGCGGCCTGCTCGAGGCTCAGGGGCGGGTGCAGCCGGGTCTTCACGCGGCCCGGCAGGCATTCCTTGGCGATGACGACGAGGATGGTCATCGGCGCGCCGCCTTGAGCAGCCGGGACATGTCGGAGACCGCGGTCATCGTGCCACGCAGCGTGCCGGTCACCTTGCTGCGTCCGACCCTGGGCGCGTAGGGGGTGTCGACCTCGCGGATGCGCCAGCCCGCCTCTGCGGCCCGGAGAAACATCTCCAGGGGGTAGCCGCTCCGGCGGTCCTGCAGGTCGAGGGCGAGCAGCCCTTCGCGTCGTGCGGCCCGCATCGGGCCAAGGTCATGAATGGTCACACCTGTTATTCGGCGCAGTCGCCAAGAAAGACTGGAATTGGCAATTCTCGCGTGCAGCGGCCAGGAATCGGCCGTCGTCGGGCGGCGGCGGCCGAGCACGAGATCGGCGTCCCCGGCGGCAACCGGGTCGACGACGAGGGGCAGGTCAGCCGGATCCATGGACGCATCGGCGTCGCAGAAAGCGACGAATGGGGCGGTCGCGTGCACCAGCCCGGCGTGCGCGGCTGCGCCAAATCCGCGACGCGCCTCGTGGATGACAGTCGCACCCGCGTGCGTGGCAACCTCGGCGGAACCGTCGGTCGACCCATTGTCGACGACGATGGCCCGGTAGCCCTCCGGCAGGCGGGAGAGTACCCAGGGCAGCGCCCCGGCCTCGTTCAGGCAGGGCAGCACCACATCCACCCGAATCACAGTCATCCCTTGACCCTATGCGGGCGCACGGGTGCCACACCGCCGAAAACGTTACGAATTGCGGAAGAAACGAGGCCGATGGGCGCCGCCGTGCCGCGCGAACTATCCTGATACCGTGACGCCAACGCAACCGACCGGCCTCGCTCGCGCGGCCGCGCCGCTTGAGCGCCGCATCCTCGTCGTCGACGACGACCCCACCGTGTCCGAGGTGGTCTGCCGGTATCTGCGCGCAGCCGGCTTCGTCGTCGAGGAAGCGGCCGACGGCGCGGCCGGGCTCCTCGCCGCCGAGCGTCTTCGCCCGGATCTGGTGGTGCTGGACCGGATGCTGCCCGGGTTGGACGGCCTGGAGCTCTGCCGCAGGATCCGAACCGGCTGGGCGATCCCGGTGATCATGCTCACCGCCCTCGGCCAGGAGGAGGACCGGATCGACGGCCTCGAGGCCGGGGCGGACGACTATGTGGCCAAGCCGTTCTCACCACGCGAGCTTGTGCTGCGCGTTCAGTCGGTTCTCCGCCGGAGCGCGTCGGAATCCATCCCGGATTCGCGCATCGACGTGGGCGGGTTCTCGCTCGACGCTTCGGCCCACGAGATTCGCCTGGACGGCGAGCCGCTGATGCTCACCGTGCGCGAATTCGACCTGCTGGCGTACCTGATCTGGCGGCCGAACCGGGTGCTGAGCCGGGAGGACCTGCTCCGGTCCGTGTGGGGATGGGAGTTCGGCGACCTGTCAACCGTGACCGTTCACGTGCGGCGGCTGCGGGAGAAGATCGAGGCCGACCCGGCGCAGCCCCGGATGTTGAACACGGTGTGGGGGGTCGGCTACCGGTTCGACCCCGTACCGCTTGGAACGCCAGGCGCCACCCCCGCCCCGGGCGGAGTGGCGTCGTGACTCTCGAGGGCATCGCCACTGTGGCGGCGATCGCGCTGGCCTGCGCGACGCTCATCGGCGCGTGCGGCCTGCTGGCACTGCGCCTGCTCTCGAGCGCCTCCCTGGTGCTGCAACTCGTTGTCATCGGCGTCGCCACCGTGCTGTCGGTGGTGAGCGGGATGTCGGCCGCTGCGTCGCTGATGTATCTCTCGGAGCACGACCTGACCGTGTTCTACTTCGTCGCCGGCGCCGCCAGCCTGGTGTCGTTCATCATGGCGGCGGTGCTCGGCCGGTCGCTCGCCCGCGACAGCCGGCACCTGCGGTCTGCTGCGGCGAGCATCGGCAGGGGCGAGCAGGTGGTGGCGTCCGAGCGACACACGAGCACGGAATTTGCCGCCCTCGCCGGGGAGCTGGCCGCGACCGGCACCCGCCTCGCCGAATCCCGCGCCAGGGAATCCAGGATCGAACACTCCCGCCGGGAGCTCGTCGCCTGGATCTCGCACGACCTGCGCACGCCACTGGCCGGCATCCGGGCGATGGCCGAGGCACTCGAGGACGGCCTGGCCCCCGATCCCGATCGGTATTACCTCCAGATCCGCGGGCAGGTCGACCAGCTGACGAGCATGGTCGACGACCTCTTCGGACTCTCGAAGATCCACTCAGGGACGCTGCGGCTGGCCGTCGAACAGGTGGCGCTCTATGACCTCATCAGCGACACGGTCGCCGATCTGGGACCGGTGGCCGGTGTGAAGTCTCTGGACCTTCGCTTCGAGGGAGAGAGGGGGCTGACCGTGCCGGCCGACCCGCGCGAACTCTCCCGGGTGGTCGGCAACCTGGTGATGAATGCGATCCAGCACTCCGCGCCCGGAAGCCCGATCGTGGTGTCGGCGTTGGAGGGCGAGGACGGCCGAGCCGTCATCTCCGTGCAGGATGCCGCCGGCGGCATCCCCGAACAAGACCTCGGCCGGGTCTTCGAGCCGGGTTGGCGGGCCAGCGAGCCGCGCACGCCGGTGCTCCATGGCTCCCGCCCCGGCGGGGCCGGCCTCGGCCTGGCGATCGTGCAGGGCATCGTGGCGGCGCACGGTGGTGAGGTCGTCGTGCGCAATGTGGCCGGCGGCTGCCGCTTCGACGTCTTCCTCCCCCGGCACGTCTCCGCCCCTGCGCACCCTGAATCCCGGCGCGCCGTCAACCCGCGCTGACGGCGGCCCTCCTCGTCAGCCGGCAGGCCGTCAGCCGCGAACGGCCGCGCGGAGGGGAGCCGTCGCAAACTCGCGCATCCCTGCCTCGAACGTGACGGCGGGCGCCCAGCCGAGTTCCCGGCGGAGCCGGTCGGAGCTCGCGGTGATGTGCCGCACGTCCCCGAGCCGGTAGTCGCCGGTGACGATGGGCGCCTGCCCGCCGGCCTCGCGGCTGAGCGCAGACGCCAGGTCGCCGATCGTGTGCACGACGCCGCTGCCGACGTTGAACGGCCGGAACGTGGACGGGCCGATCGTTGCCGTCCAGTCGAGCGCCGCGAGGTTGGCGGAGGCGACATCGTCGACGTGCACGAAATCGCGGCGTTGAGCTCCGTCCTCGAAGACTGTGGGCGCCTCGCCTCGTTCGATCGCCGAGCGGAACAACGAGGCGACGCCGGCGTATGGCGTGTTCTGCGGCATGCCGGGGCCGTAGACGTTGTGGTAGCGCAGGGCCGCGGCCCTGCCCCCTGTGGCCCTGCACCAGGCGGCCGTAAGGTGCTCCTGGCCGAGCTTGGTGACGGCGTAGACATTTCGCGGATCGAGCGGGTCCTCCTCGTAGACGAGGGACGGCTCCAGCGGCTCCCCGGTCGCCTCGTCGATGGGATCGAAGGCACCGGCGTCCAGGTCGACGATCCTGCGCGGCCCCGGCCGGGCGAAACCGAGCGGACCCCGGTAACTGCCCTCCCCGTAGACGACCATGGAGGAGGCCAGCACGAGCCGGTCGATCCGGGCCGCGGTCATCGCGGCCAGCAGCACGGCGGTGCCCAGCTCGTTGCTGGCGACGTAGTCCGGTGCGTCGGAGAAGTCCACGCCGAGACCGACCTTCGCCGCCTGGTGGCAGACCACGTCAACGCCCGCCAGGGCCGCGGTGACGACGCGGGGGTCTGTCACGTCGCCGACGACGACGTCGACTCTCTCGTCGGCCCGTGGTGTCTCGCCGTGCACGTCGGCGCGGAGCGAATCGAGCACCCGCACCCGCCAGCCGCGCCCGAGCGCCGCGCGAACGACGGCGCCACCGATGAAACCTGCGCCTCCCGTGACGAGCAGCCGCTGCGCGATCACCTCTCGGCCGCCTCGACCGGAAGCACCGCACGGTCGAGAACGGATCGCACGTGCTCGGGCGCGATCAGGCGCCGCGGCGCGAAGTCCTCGGGGATCTCGGCCAGGATGCGGTCGATCGCGGCGAGAATGCGGGGCTGGGCGTCGGCCAGCCGGCGGAAGACCAACTCGGCCGAGACGGCATCCGCGTCATCACCGGCGTCGGGCGCCAGGCCGGCGTCGGCGTCGGTGACGAAGGACAGGTTGACCGTTGCCAGGTTGAGCTCGGATGCCAACACGACCTCCGGGTACTGGGTCATGTTGACGATGTGCGCGCCGACAGCCCGGAACCACAGCGACTCGGCCCTGGTCGAGAATCGGGGCCCCTGGATGACGACGACGGTGCCGCTGGGAGCGAATCGTTCGCCGAGCCCGGTGAGTGCGGCCACCGCGATGCGGCGAAGCTGGGGATCGAATGGGTCCGCCGCCGGGAGGTGCGCGACGGTCCCCCGGTCGAAGAACGTGTCCGCGCGTGCCGTCGTGCGGTCGATGAACTGGTCGGTGACCACGAGCATGCCCGGCGGGTAGTCGGGGCTGACCCCGCCGACCGCTGACGAGGAGATGATCGCCGTCACGCCCAGGGAGGCCAGCGCCCAGATGTTGGCGCGATAGTTGATCAGGTGCGGCGCCTCGCTGTGCCCGCTGCCATGTCGAGGCAGGAAGGCGACGCGGCGCCCTGCGCGTTCGCCGATGGTGATTGGCGCTGACGGTACCCCGTACGGTGTGGCAATCACCCGGGTCACCGATGCGTCTGGCTCGAACAGGCGGTAGAGGCCGGAACCGCCGATCACGGCCACCTGCACCGGCGCGTCACTGCCCGGCCCGTCGGCCACGGCCCCGTCGGCCGGGTCGCTGTTGGGCAGGGCGGGGTGGACGGCAGGGGTGGGTTCGGTCACGGGTTACTCCAGGGGTTCACGAACACGGGTTCCCAGTCTGACATCGTTTCGCCCGCAGTCGGGGCGAGGCGCACTCAGCGCGGGTACACCCGGATCGGCGCGGCCAGGGGGCCGGCCGGGCTGAGCGTGAACCCGGAGAGTGCGCCCGCTCCGGTGTAGCTCACCGCCGCGACGAGCGACGTGCCTCCGGTGACCACGTACCGAGCGCCGAAGTCTAGCCGGAGCGATGCCTGCCTGCCGGGCGCGACCGATACGGCGACGGTCCGTCCCCGGTCGGAGGTGAGCGTTACCGAGGCGTCATCCTCACCGGCATTCACCAGGTGCAGGGTGGGCCGCGGTCCGGGCGCGACGCCGAGCATGAAGTCACCGGGGAGTGGGGCCGACGCCGCAAACCAGCCGAAGTCCTTGCCCACGTCGCCGCCGACGGATGCCCGCGCCGACGCGACGAGCGGCTGGTTGGACGATAAGCGCACGGAGTAGTTTCCGGGAGCAAGACCGGGGAGCGGGACCTCGGCCGCGATTCCCGGCTGCAGGTCGACGGTCATCGTCGTGGCCGGGCCGTTGGGGCCGCTGACGACCAGGTCCACGGCGGCGACCTCGTCGCCCGGGGCGAGAAGGCGCACCGAGGGAACCTCATCGGAGACCCTGTGGTCGTCGCTCTCGGCGGCCGTCACCGGCTGGTCCGTGACGACCAGGCCCGCAATGACCTGGTCGGTCGACGGACCGGCCGACGGGCCGAGCAGTTCGACGCCGCCCGGTTCGATCCCCTTGATGAGGCTCTGCTCGAGGGTGGCCGCGACCTGGCCGCCCCGGGCCTCCACATGCACAACGGGCTACTGGAGGTTTGGGGCGAGGCCGGCCAGCGACACGATCCGCTGCGCGCCGGGTTGCACGAGGATGCCGGTGGCGCCGGGCGCGTCGACGGCACCCGACTCACCGAAGACGGTGAGGTCGACGCTGGCGACGACCGTGGTGGGGTTACTGAGCAGCAGGAGGCTCGTGCGGCCGATGTCCGTCGACCCGCCCACGATCCACGAGTCGGCCGCTGCCTCCGCGCAGGCGGCCGCGGCGAAACCACTGACCGTGTCGACCGAGGCGGCCTGCGATTGGCTGCCCGCCACGAGTGGCGCCACCGTCGAGCCCTCGGTCGCCGGGACGCTGAGCAGAAGCGGGGATCCGTCGCGATCGCTCCGGGAATTGTCGCCGGCAGTGAGCGAGCGGACGTCGTCGATCGGGCGCGGTTTCGTTCCGCCCGGTGCGGTCCCGTGGACGGGGCGGGCAGACCCGATGGACGTCGCAGACTGCGCGCTGGCGGCGTCCTCGGCCAGGGTGAGGAGAGGTCCGGGGCACACCCGTTGTTGCACGCTGGGAACGGGGGCGACCAGCACCGAATCCGGGGCGGTTGTCACGGTGGGCCAGGGCGTGAAGACAGCCGCCCCGACCGCGGTGGCCGCGGCGACGAGGCCGATCAACCCGCCGGCGATACGGGAGCCGGTGCGGGCAACTGCGCGCTTAGTTGGCACGGTCGCGCTCCTCGGGGATCGTGGCGGTTGCACTCGTGGGTTCGGCGGCGGCCGGCGGCGCGGGCAGGGCCACAGCCGACGGCACGGTTGGGCGCGCGGTACTGCGCCGTGCTGGGCCCTTCCGCGCCGGGGTCCGCTTCATCCGCGCGAAGCGCTTCTGCTTGGCATTCTCCTTGACCGTCTTCCGGATGGCGTCGCGATGGGCCTGGCGCACGGCCTCACGCCCGGCGCCTGCGGGAATGGACAGCAGCACCGTGGAGCCGATGACGACGGCCACGATGATGGCCGCGAGAACGCCGAACGCTCCGCCGGCGTGTGCCGGGATCGCGCCGGCGTTCGCGCCGACGTTCGCGCCGGTGGCGGGGTCGTGGCGCCAGAGCCGGCCGAACGTCGTGTCGCCGACCGGAGCCAGTGCCGCGTTCCCGTCGAGCGCCGTCGTGGCGCGTCCCACGGTCTGCGCGGCCTGGGGGGTCAGGGGTTTGGGCGCCACATTCACGGAATGAACCGCTGGACGCAGGACAACGAAGCGGATCCCGAATTCGGTCAGGCCGGCCGTCGCGTCAAGGCCGCTGCGAGAGGCGAGGTTCCCGGCCAGCTCGGCGACCTCCCGATCGGTGGCCCCCAGGGAATGGTCGGTGTTCGCCAGCGTGGACTGGTCGTCGAGAGTGGCGCCGGCCCCGCGAACAATCGTCGCCTGGATGCCCCCGTCCGGCTGAGGCGTGATCTGCAGCGTCCCCACCCGCGGGCTGATTTCGGCCTCGGCGGCGACGAATGCCGGCTGGGTTCGGTCCTGGCCCTTGGCGACGTCCGCCGTGCCGAGGTGCACTGCACCGGCCAGCGGGACGACCGCGATGAGGAGGGCGATGGCGACGGTCACAGCCGGCGCGACCGCGTACATCCGCAGGCCCCGGAGCGCACAGAGCACGGCGCCCACGATGCCCAGCCAATAGACGCTGAGCGCTGCCCCCGCCCAGACGCTGGTCGCCTGCTCGCCGATCGAACCGAGGAAGAGGTGGCTGGCGGCGATCGCGGTTGCCAACCCGAGCACGGCGGTCAGGAGCGCGAAACCGGCGGCGCGGGCGCCCGGCAGGAACAGCGAGACGGCGACGAGGATGACGAGCGGTGCGAGCAGGATCGGCACGAGGAAGTCGGCGTCGACGCCCGGGATGCCCAGCGCGCCCAGGAGCGGGGTCCAGCCGCCGAATTCGCCGGCCGGAAAGCCCATCAGCAACTGCCAGACGGGTACCTCGTGGCTGGGCAGGGGGACGCCCGGGTCGGCGAGCAGCGACAGCCACGACCCGCGCAGTCCCTGATCCCAAATCAGGGGTGCCGCGAGGGCGAGCGCCGGCAGGGGGATGCCGATGAACCGCATGACGAGGCGGCCGCTGAGCACGGCGCTCACCAACCAGCCGATCAGCAGGACAGGCGTGAGCGAGGGGGCGCACGCGGCGATGGCCGCGAAAAGGAGTGCCGCCGAGGCGGAGGCCGACCATGACCTGGCGGCCGCGTACCCCGCGAAGAAGAGCCAGGGCAGCAGCAGGTGCAGGAGGATCGCGGCGGGCCGTCCGGTCGCCAGCGCCGTCAGGAAAGGGGGTGCCAGCATCCAGAGCAGGGCCGCCACGCCGCGGAGCGACCCTCGTTCGGTCAGTCGGGACGCCGCCATCCACGCCCCGAGTGCGGCCAACGGGAGCGCGAGGAAGTACAGCGCCACGAGGGCGAAGGACGGCGACCAGAACGTGAGGGATCCGAGGACGGCAATGACGGCCGCGAACGGATCCGCTGCGCCGACGAAGCCGAGGCCGATGTCGCGCCAGCCGTAGGCGGTGTTCGACCAGAGCTCGGCCGGGGTGTCGGACAGCGGAAGGAGCCCGCCACCGGTGAGTGTGCGCGCACCCAACAGGGGCGTGAGCATGACGATCCCCGCCACTGCTGCGGCCAGCACCGTCCACCCGCCGCCGGCCGCCATGAAACGGATCTCATGCAGATCGCCGCGCACGCCGGTCAGGCTGGCCTCACGTTTGAGGGCCTGGCGCCGACGCACCTCCGCGGTCGGCACACGCAGGCCGGCGATCGCAGCCCAGCCGAGGGTGCGGGTCGCCGCGAACCGGCGGCGGGCCAGCACCACGCGCATGCCGTGGACGGCGGTCCCGAACGCCGCAGAGAATTCGCCCAGGATCGCACCGGGCTCCTTCCGCAGCAGCTGGCCGATGGAGCGGAGGATGGCCAGCGGAACGAGAGAGAGCCAGTGGAACGCGACCGCCCAGACGGGCGCATAGACCAGGCGTCGGTAGAGTTGCGCCGCACGCTCCATTCGGAGGCGTTTTCGGCGGGGGCGTCCCCTGGAGGAACCGTCGGGGCCGGCGACACCGTCACCGGCCGATGCGACGCGGGCAGCGGCAATCGCCGACACGCGGTGGCCGGCCGTGCGCACACGCACGCAGAAGTCGAGCGAGTCGTCGACGGCGGGAAGGGCCGGGTCGAATCCGCCCAGCTCGTTCCAGACCGTGTGGCGCACGAGCATGCCGCCGGCGCTGACCGCCAGGACGTCATTCATGCCATCGTGCTGGCCCTGGTCGAGTTCGCTTTCGACGAGGTTGACGGTCGTGCCGAAGGGGGTCATCGACACCCCGAACGAGTGGATGTACTCGCGGGCGTCCCACTCCATGACCTTCGGGCCGGCGACGGCGACCGATGGCGCGATCTCCAGGCCGCCGAGCAGCGCCGCCAGCGCGCCCGGCTGCGGGGCGCTGTCCTGTGCGAGCAGCCAGAGCATTTCGTGCGTCGATGCGGGCGGCGCCGTGACCCGGACGGCGGCGGCGATGGCCTGCCCGAACGTGAGGCCCGGCTCCGCCGAGATGAAGTGGGTGGGGCCGGATGCCGCCAGAAGCGCCGCCGTGGCATCCGTCGATCCGCAATCCACGGTGATCACGACGTCGGGCCGGCGGGTCTGGGACGCGAGTGCCTCCAGAGTTCGCTCAAGGTGCTTCGCACCGTTTCGGGCGACAATGATGGCGGTGACTCGCGGTTCCATATCGGGAACAGCCTAGATCGGGTAGCGCCCCACCTGGCTCATGGTGGGGGGCGCGCCCGAAATCAGCACGGCCTTGGCTGCCTCCACCGGCCCGGGTGCAGGTGCAGCGGTCGGTCAGGCGCGCTTGCGGAGTTTGCGGCGCTCGCGCTCCGAGAGCCCGCCCCAGATGCCGAAGCGTTCGTCGTTGGCGAGCGCGTACTGCAGGCACTGCGTGCGCACCTCGCAGGATGAGCAGATCTTCTTCGCGTCGCGCGTCGAGCCGCCCTTCTCCGGGAAGAATGCCTCGGGGTCGGTCTGTGCGCAGAGCG
Organism: Cryobacterium sp.; assembly: GCA_039924805.1. Lineage (GTDB taxonomy): Bacteria > Actinomycetota > Actinomycetes > Actinomycetales > Microbacteriaceae > Cryobacterium. The sequence continues at coordinate 1,960 of JBDTAA010000060.1, read as the reverse complement.
AATCGGTCTGCCAGGCCAGCGGATTGTCATCCACCGTGTCCTTGCGTACTCCGGGGACTCCCAAACGGACCGGATCAATGAACCAGTCCTCAGGAACCCCACCGCGCTGCCCAGAAATCGACATACCGTCTCCCACCCGTAGTACGACGCGCATTCGTTGCGTGTCTTAACTAATTACATCGGTGTAGTTTGCCGTTCGTCAAGTCGCAAATCGTAAACCCTCGATATTGGCTCCAGGGTTTAGACTCGCCCAATCTCAGGATCTTGTCACCCATTCGGGGCAAATGCCGCCCGATGGGATTCCCAGGCGCTTCGCACCATGTCGTCCAGGCCGTGCCGCATACCCCATCGGAGGTCCCTCGCGGCGAGTTCGCCCGAGGCGACAATACGGTCGGGGTCGCCGGGGCGGCGCGGGCCTCGGGCCGGGACGAAGTCGATTCCGGTGACGGCGGACACGGTGGACATGATCGCGCCGACCGAGACGCCGTCGCCGCTGCCCAGGTTGTAGACCGGCTCAATCGGTTCACCGGCATCGAGCCGGCCGGCCGCCGCAACGTGCGAAATCGCGAGATCCGCCACGTGGATGTAGTCGCGCACGCAGGTGCCGTCGGGGGTGGCATAGTCGTCGCCGAAGATGGTCGGGGTGCGCCCCGCGGCGAGCGCGTCGAAGACGAGCGGGAACAGATTGTGCGGACTCGTGTCGCGCAGCTCGGCCGACCCGGACCCGACGACGTTGAAGTAGCGCAGAGAGGTGTGCCGAAGACCCGTCGCGACGCCCTGGTCACGCAGCAGCCATTCGCCGATGAGCTTCGTTTCCCCGTAGGGCGATTCGGGATGCTTGGGAGTGCCCTCGGTGACGAGGTCGGTATGCGGGGTGCCATAGACGGCGGCGCTCGAGGAGAACACGATGTTGTTCACGCCGGCCTCCTGCATCGCCCCGAGCAGGATCGCCGTCGCGGTGACGTTCTGCTCGTAGGTGTGCAGGGGACGCTGCACCGAGACGCCGGCGTACTTGAATCCCGCAACGTGCACGACGCCGCTGAGTTCGTGTTCGGCGAAAGTCCGGCGCAGCAGTTCCGCGTCGAGGATGGTGCCACGGACGAAGGGAACGTCATCGGGGACGAACTCGGGGTGGCCGCTGGAGAGATCGTCAATGACGACGACGTCGATGCCCTCGGCCCGGAACGCCCGAACGATGTGGGCGCCGATGTACCCGGCTCCTCCTGTGACAAGCCAAGCCATGTGCACCCCTGCCGGGTCGTGCGGCAACGGTGCGCTGCCGACACGACCAGACTAACCGCAGGCGGCCGGGCCGTCGGGGACTCAGGGCGTCAGGCCGTTGTGGAACCAGTGCCGCGGTTGCGCTCGCGGATCTCGCTTCGTCCGTAGCCGTCGTGGCCCAGTCCGAGAATTGTTGCCAGCACGCCCCACAGCACGAGCGCGCCCAGAATCAGCAGGATGATCGTTGCCATGGCAGTTACTGTACGTAGTACGACATACTGCCGCGAGTGGCAGAATGGCCATAGACCGGCACATTCCAGCCAAAAGGGAGTCCCGAGACATGCTCAAGAAAATCGTCTGCGTAGCACTGCCGGAGATGGCGCCGTTCGAGTTCGGGGTCATCTGCGAGGTCTTCGGCATCGACCGGACCGAGCAGGGTGGCCCCCGCTTCGACTTCCACGTGTCGGCGGCGCAGCCGGGCCCGATTCGCACGCCGCTCGGCTTCGACATCATCGTGAACGAGGACCTCTCCGCGGCCGCCGACGCCGACCTGATCGCGATCCCCGCCTACGCGGTCGGGACCGAATTGCACCCCGAGGTCCTGCGGGTGGTTCGGGATGCCGTGGACCGAGGCGCCTGGGTGCTGAGTGTGTGCAGCGGGGCGTTCGCACTCGGGGCGGCGGGCATCCTGAACGGGCGCCGCAGCACCACGCACTGGATGTTCGCGGATGCCCTCGCC
>JBDTAA010000059.1:0-10183 GCA_039924805.1 Cryobacterium sp. | reverse complement strand
GCCGCGGCCCGCCTGGCGCTGTCGAGGCTGTGCTGCATGACGCCGGGCATCGACCGGATCGGCAGGGGCTCGGTCGTGCCTTCCCGGATGAACATCGGCAGGACGAGGTCGGCGGGGTGGAGACGGGTTTCGCTGGCCAGGCGGCGGAGCGCGGGGGTGGTGCGCAGGCGTCGCGGGCGAATGACGGGCTTGATCACCCATCAACCCTATGTCCCCGCACCGGCCGAACGCACAGTTCGGCCAGTGGTGCGGCGTTTAGCGGGAGTGGGAGGCGTTCACGAGCGCCTCGATGAGGGACTCGGTGCTGCGCGCGTCGGCGACCACATCGACCCGGAGGCCCAGCGCGGCGGCGTCCTTCGCGGTGCGCGGGCCGATGCAGGCGATCAGGGTCTGCTCTGGGATGGGTCCGAACTGTTCCTTGACCTGCTGGGCGACGCTCCCGGAGGTGACGAGCAGGGCCCGTACGCGCCCGGCGGCGACGTCATCGATCACGCGCCGGTCGACAGGCACGCCGATCGTGCGGTACGCCACGACCGACTCCACGTTGTGGCCGATGCGGCGCAGCCCCTCGGAGAGCAGCGGTTTCGCAATTTCGGAGCGCAGGGTCAGGATGCGTAGCGGGATGACACCGTCGGTGGCCGCCTCCCACTCCGCGAGCAGGCCGTGCGCCGAGTTGTCTTCGGAGGGGACGATATCCACGCGGTAGCCGGCCGCGACGAGCGCGGCAGCCGTCGTCTCGCCGACCGCGGCGATGCGCGTGCCGGGGGCTACGACGACGCGGTGCGAGGTGAGCACGTCGACGGTCGTCGCGCTCGTGACCGTCATCCAGTCGAACTCCCCCGCCGCGAGGCCGGCAAGGGCGGCGTCGAGCGCCGGTGCGTCATCCGTCGGGGCAAAGTTGATCATGGGCGCGACGATGGGCTGGGCGCCCTTGGCGCGCAGCTTGGCGGCCACATGGTCGCCCCACGGCCCGCCCCGCGGCACGATGACGCGCCAGCCGGCCAGCGGCTTGACCTCGATCGGCCTGGTCGGGTGATGCCCGGTGATCACGATGTGCCCTTCAGCGGGGCGAACTCCGCCGCGCCGCCGGCCAGCAGTTCGCGCGACGCGCGGTCGGCGACGTCTTCCGCGGCCTCGATGAGGTGGCCGGCAGAGTGCGATTCGGGGGTTGCCGCGTGCGAGCTGGTGACCTTTTTCGTGCCGTCGGGGCTGTACACGGTGGCGGTGAGGAACAGCAGCCCGTCGTCGATGACCGCCGTCGCACCGATCGGTGCGGCGCAGCCTGCCTCGAGGTGCGCCAGCACGAGCCGTTCGGCAATCGTCGTGGCCTGTGTGGAACCGTGGTTGATCCCGGCGAGCGCAACCGCGAGCCCGCGCTCGGGCTTTCCTTCGCGAACCTCGATGGCCAGAGCGCCCTGGCCGGGTGCGGTCGGCCAGGCGGAGAGCTCGAGGAACTCGGGGGCGAGCTCCTCGAGGCGGCCCAGCCGGCTGAGGCCGGCCGCCGCGAGCACGACGGCGTCGAGGTCCCCCTCGGCGACCCGGCCGAGGCTGGTGTCGACGTTGCCGCGGATGTCGACGACCTCGAGGTCGGGTCGGAACGACCGTAGTTGGGCGGCGCGACGCGGCGAACCGGTGCCGACCCTGGCGCCCTCGGGGAGCGTTTCGAGGGTGAATCCGTCACGGGCGCAGAGCACGTCCCGGGCATCCGCCCGCTTGGGGGTCGCGCCGATGACGAGGCCGGGGTGACCGCCGGTTGGCAGGTCTTTCAGGGAATGCACGACCACGTCGCAGTCCCCGGCGAGCAACGCGTCGCGGAGGGCGCTGGCGAACACGCCGGTGCCGCCGAGGCTCGAGAGCGATTCACGAGAGGTGTCGCCGTGCGTGGTGATCGGGATGATCTCCACCGGCGCCCCGGCCAGCGCGGCAATGCGATGTGCGATCGCGGTGGTCTGGGCCATGGCGAGGGCGCTGCCGCGGGTACCGACGCGGATCGCGGTGATCGCGGCGCTCACGGCGCGATCCCGGCGAGGGCGGGCTTGAAGCCCAGCCGCACGTTCTCGCAACACCCGGGTCGGCACACGTCATACCAGGGGCCGAGGTCGGTCATTGCGGGGCGCTCCGACTCCGGCGTGTCGCTCAGGCGCTCGACCACGAGGTCGATCAGCCCGCTGACGTAGGCCGGGTCGACCCCGGGCGTCGGCACGCGCACCGAGTACAGGCCGAGCCCCTCTGCGGTCTCGGTTGCCTCGTTGTCGAGGTCCCACATGACCTCCATGTGGTCGCTCACGAAGCCGAGCGGCACGATGACGACGGCACGGATGCCCCTGGCCGGCAGCAGCGCGATGGCGTCGTTGATATCGGGTTCCAGCCACGGCATGCTCGGCGGGCCGCTGCGAGACTGGTAGACGAGCTGCCAGGGGGTCTCGATCGGTTCGGCGACGGAGGCTCCGGCCATGACTGCGCCGGCGACGGCCAGGTGCTGCGCTGCGTAGGCGCCTCCCGGCCCGAACCCGCGCTCGGCGGGGCCGCTCTTTGCGGCATCCGTCATCGGGATCGAGTGCGTGGAGAAGAGCACCTCGACCTCGGTGACCAGGTTTATGCCGGGCATGGCAGCCGCGACATCCGCGAGACCCTGACGGACCCCGGTGATGAACGGGGTGACGAAGCCGGGGTGGTCGAAGAACTGGCGCACCTTGTCGATGTGCACCTGGCCCTCCAGCCCGGCTGCTGTGAGGGCCTCCGCGAAGTCCTCGCGGTACTGACGGCAGCCGGAGTACGAGCTGTACGCGCTCGTGGCGATCGCCAGCAGCGTGCGGTGGCCCCCTGCGTGCGCCTCGGCGATGACGTCTCGCAGGTACGGGTCCCAGTTGCGGTTGCCCCAGAGCACGGGCAGGTCGATCCCGCGGCGCTCGAGTTCGGCCTCGAGCGCTGCCTTGAGCACGCGGTTCTGGTTGTTGATCGGGCTGATTCCGCCGAAGTGCCGGTAGTGGGTCGCCACCTCTTCGAGACGATTTTCCGGGATGCCACGGCCGCGGGTGACGTTGCGCAGGAACGGGATCACGTCGTCCTGGCCCTCCGGTCCTCCGAAACCCGCCAGGAGTATGGCGTCGTAGCTGGTCACTACTGCAGCACCTCGACGAGTTCGGCGGTGGTGATGCGGCGACCCGTGTAGAACGGGACTTCCTCGCGCACGTGGCGGCGCGCCTCGGTGTTGCGAAGCTCCCGCATGAGGTCGACGAGCTCCGTGAGTTCGTCGGACTCGATCGGCAGCAGCCACTCGTAATCACCCAGCGCGAACGCGGAGACGGTGTTCGCGATCGCGCCGCGGAAGGTCGCACCCTTGCGGCCGTGGTCGGCGAGCATCTGGCTGCGCTCGGCCTCCGGCAGCAGGTACCACTCGTAGCTGCGCACGAACGGGTAGACGGTCATCCAGCCCTTGGGCTCGACGCCGCGCAGGAAGCCGGGGACGTGGCGCTTGTTGAACTCGGCGTCGCGGTGCACCCCCATGGCGTTCCACGTGGGGAGCAGGCTCTTGAGCAGCCGGCTTCGGCGGAGTTCCCGGTTTGCCCACTGGAGGCTCTCGGCCTCCGCGGCGTGCGTCCAGATCATGACGTCGGCGTCGGCGCGCAGGCCGGACACGTCGTAGAACCCGCGCACGGTCACGCCCTCCGCCTCGACGAGCGCGATGACGTCGTCGAGCTCGTTCACCGCATGCGGGACGTCGTGACCGTCGAGGTCGTCAGGGTTGCCCGGATCCTTCCGCAGCACCGTGAACAGCGTGAAGCCCTGTGGCGAAGCCTCGGGGGTGTCACTGTCGGTGTGGGTGGGGGTGGCGGGCTGGGTAGTGTCTACTGCCTCTCCGGCAGCCGGGTGAGTCATAACCACTAGTCTCCACCGCTTTGCTGCCAGAGCCAAAAGCAACCCCGCCCGCGCCATCCGTTTCACGCGGAGAGCGGGCTCAGCGCCTGGTGGCGACCCTGACGCCGAGCCAGACCGCGGTCCCGGCGACGACGGCCGCGGCGACGGCCACGCCGATCAGCGCCGCCGGGTTCTCGTCGCCGAGTTTGCGCAGTCCGAGCGTGATCCTGCGGCGGGTGATGCGCAGCTGCTTGGGCAGGTTGAGCTTGGTCTCGACCGCGTCGAGGGTTGACGCGAGTTCGGCGCGCGCCCTGGCGGCGTCCGCGCGAAGGTCGCCGAGGCTGCGTGGTGAGGCGGCCTTCACGGCCTCCGGCGTCGCCGCCCCGGTCTTTCCGGCCGTCTCGGCAGTGGATGTGTTCGGCTTAGTGCTCATATTCGCCAACCCCCTTGAAAGCGTCAACGTCGTGTCGGATGCTCGCGGTCACGCCCTGCGGATCGTGGGCCGTGCCCTTCTTCACCCGGTTCATCCCGATCAACACGAGGACCACGGCGATGAGCAGCAGGACCACCCCGACGATCAGCGTGGCCAACCAGAGCGGGAGAACGAGCGCGAGCGCGATGACGGCGAGGGCGATGAGCACGCACGTCGCGAAGAACGCGAACACCGCGGCCCCCGCGAAGAGGGCGACGCCGATGCCGACGTTCTTCGCCTTGAAGGAGATGTCGGCTTTGAAGGCCTCCAGCTCCGCCTTGACCAGGTCGCTGATCTGCCCGGGAAGCTCCCCGATCAAGACAAATAACGAGCGTTTGGTCTTTGGGTTGAATCCACTGGTGCTCATGGAAGTCCCTCCCTCGTGCGGGGCTTAGATCTCGGTCGACTCGGTGGAATCCGAGGCGGCTGCGGTCGGTGCGGTCTTCGCGGGGCGCGACTTGGCGCCGGTCTTCGCGCCGGTCTTCGCGCCCGTGTTCACGTCCGTCTTGGCCTCCGTCTTCGCGACTTTCTCGGCGGCTGCGGATCGCGCGGCCGAGGTCGACGTCGTGGACCTGCCGCCTGCCGTGCGCGCCGACTTCTCGTTCATCGCCTTGTCGTGCAGCGAGGAGTAGGCCTTCTTGCCGGCCTCGAACAGCTGCGATGGTACATCCCCGACGGCATCGAGGGCGAAGTCGCGCGCCTCGGTCACGCGCCGCTGGACCGGCTTCGCGTTCCACAGCTCTGTGGCGGCGGCAGCGATCTGCTCATAGCGCTTGCGCCCGGCGCGTGCGCCCAGGACGTATCCGACCATTCCTCCGGTGATGAACAGAAGCTTTCCCCGCATTGTCACTCCATTCGTCGAGTTGCACGTGTGCACCAGAGTATCCCCCTTGTCCGGTTCGGCACGAGGCGCCCGTTTCGGGCGGTGGAGGCCGGTCAGAGGCCGAGCGCTGCGTGCTTGGTGCGGGATGCCGCGGAGAGCGCATCCGGAATCACCGAGGCAAGGCCGGTTCCGGCCAGCCAGGCACCGGTGGCCTCCAGCCCGGGCAGCTCCTCCAGAACGTCGCGCACGCGGCGCACGCGGTCTCCCGCGCCGATCGTGGCCGGCGAGAGGGCGTCGTCCCAGAGCGTGCGGGCAAATCCCCGAACGGCGTCGGGGTCGAGGTCGACTCCGAGGAGCTCGGATGCATCGTGCAAGGCGAGGGCCAGGAACTCGTCGTCGCTCAGGGGCTGGGCCGGGTTCGCCTGCCCGGCCCGGCCGTAGGAGAGGCGCAGGACGTGCCGTCCGGGTCCGGCGGCCTTCGCCACCCAGTCCCACTTGGCGCTCACGTGGGTCAGCGCCTTCGCGGTTACGCCCGGCGTGCCGGCCGCCACGAGCACGCCGGTGCCGCGCGGGTGGGTGTCGAGCGCCGGTGCGTCGATGACGATCGTGGCCAGCTCGACGACTGTCGGCTGGGGCCAGTCGAGGTCGGCGAGCGCCGCGCCGGCCGGAGTCACCCCGGCGAGGAGCCGCATGGCCTGCGCGCCCGGCGTCGCCAGGAGCACGAAGCGGCCCTCGAGCGTCTCGCTGTGGTCCGCGTGGTCGGCGTCGTCGGTGTGGTCGGTGGCGTCGGTGGTGTGGTCGGTGTGGTCGGAATTCTCGGCAGCGACGTCTTCGTCGGAGGCGGGCGCGGGCGCCTCGACGGTCACGGCCCAGGTCGGTTCGTCATCGGTGCCCGTCTGCGTGATCCGGGTCACCGGCGAGCCCGTCTTCACGGCGGCGCCGTAGAGCTCCAGGTCGGCGCGCAGCGCGGCGATAAGGGTCGACATCCCGCCGCGGAGCCCGCCGATGGCCGAGCCGGCCGGCGCTGCGCCCCGCATGGCGATCACCGCTCCGGACAGCGAACCGGTGGTTGTCAGGGCCGAATTGAGGCCGGGGGCGACGATGTCGACCTCCAGGTCGACGGCCGACGCCGAATAGACCCCGCCCGCGACCGGCTCGACGAGTCGTTCGAGCACCCTTCGGCCCATCCGTTTCTCGACGAGCTCGCCGAGGCTGTGCTCCCGGCCGATCTTCAACACGGGCATGAGGCGGTCGAGGTAGGCGCGCCAGGCGCCGCCCCAGCCGATCACGCGGCGCACGTCGTCGGCCAGTGGGGAGCCGGGGATGCCGAGCACCCCGGCCTGGGTAAGCGGCACACTCACCGAACCATTGACCGACCCGTCCGCCGGCAGGTGCAGCCAGGCGCCCGCGGGGTTCGGGGCGACAATCTCGTCGGAGAGGGCCAGCTCGGCAAGGTAATCGGCCACCGTGCCCCGCCGCACGGCGAAGCTCTCCGCGCCGCTGTCGAGGGCCAGCCCGGCGACCTCATGGGCGGCGACGGCGCCGCCCACGGCATCCGTCGCCTCGAGCACGGTGACGCTCAGCCCGATGTGCGCGCAGGCCCTGGCCGCGACCAGTCCGGCCACGCCCCCGCCGATGACCAGGACGTCCCTCATGCCAGTGCCTTCCGCTTCGCTCACGTCGTTGGGTGCTAGTCGGCGCGGTACTCGTGCACGAACTCGACGACGCGGGTGAGCACCGCCGGGTCGGTTTCCGGCGGCACGCCGTGGCCGAGATTGAGCACGTGCGCCGGCGCCAGGCGGCCGCGATCGAGCACGTCGCGCAGATGCGCCTCGAGCACCGGCCACGGGGCGGCCAGGAGCGCCGGGTCGGCGTTGCCCTGGATCGGCACCACACCGCCGAGCCGGCGGTTGGCCTCGTCGAGCGGAATCCGGTAGTCGACGCCGACGACATCGGCGCCGATCGCGTGCATCGCGTTGAGCAGTTCGCCGGTGCCGACGCCGAAGTGCACGACGGGCACGTTGCGGCGAGTCTCCGTCGGGTCGGCCGCTTCGTCCCGCCCGCGTTCGATGTAGGTGAGGTCGCGCACGTGGTCGATCGCCGTCGCGGAGGCCGGGGCCACGTAGCGGGCGTAGTCCTGGAGCGACAGCGCGCCGGCCCAGGAGTCGAACAACTGCGCGGCGCTGGCGCCGGCGAGCACCTGTGCGCGCAGGAACCGGCCGGTCACCTCGGCGGTCCACGCCATCAGCGCGGCCCACGCCTCGGGTTCGGCGTGCATGAGCGTGCGAGCGTGAATGTGGTCCTTCGACGGCCCTCCCTCGACGAGATAGGCGGCCAGGGTGAACGGCACCCCGGCGAACCCGATCAACGGGGTGCTGCCGAGCTCGGCGACCGTGCGGGCGACCGCCTCCGAGATCGGGGCCAGGGCGGCGTCGAGCACGGCCGGATCGAGGGACGTGAGGGCCGCGACATCCTTCGCCGTGCGCGTCGCCGTGCCGAGGACAGGGCCCTTGCCGGCCACGATCTCGACGTCGACGCCCACGAGCTTGAGCGGGACGACGATGTCGCTGAAGAAGATCCCGGCGTCGACGCCGTGCCGACGCACCGGCTGCAGCGTGATTTCGCTGGCGAGTTCCGGGTCGAGGCAGACGTCGAGCATGCGCGTGCCGACGCGGAGTTCCCGGTATTCCGGCAGCGAACGACCGGCCTGGCGCATGAACCAGACGGGGGTCACGTCGGGCCGGGTGCCCTGGTACGCGCGGATGAGTCGGGAGTCGGCAGTCTGGCCGGACGAGAGGGGATGGTGCGCGTCGAGGTTCACAACAAGGATTCTCTCAAACTTCTTCCAAGGTTTCGATTCGGGCGCAGCTGAGGGGCGACGTACAATCAAGGACGTGCTGATCTGTCTCTCCGCGAGTCACAAGAACTCCAGCTTCGATGTGCTGGAGAAATTGTCTGTAGGCGCAACCGGCTCCGCGGACCGGATGCTAGAGCGCCATACCGCTCTCAGTGGCGCCGTGATTGTCGCGACCTGCAACCGGTTTGAGGCCTACCTCGACCTCGACGAGCCGTTCGGCGTCTCGCCGCTCCCGGCCGTGTCCGCCGCCATCGAGGCGATCAGCGCCACCACCGGGGTCCCGTCAGACACGCTCCGCGACACCCTCGACCTCGTGCACGGAAACGGCGTCGCCGCCCACCTCTTTGCCGTGACCAGCGGCCTCGAATCCGTCGTCGTCGGCGAGGGCGAGATTGCCGGCCAGGTGCGTCGCTCCCTGGAGCTCGCCCGCGCGGCGGGCACCACGAGCCCCGAGCTGGAGCGCCTGTTCCAGCGCGCCTCACAGACCTCCCGGGGTGTCAAGAACCGGACCGGCATCGGCGCCGCCGGTCGCTCGCTCGTTCGACTCGCCCTCGAGCTGGCCGAAACCCGCGTCAGCAACTGGGCCGAAACGAGGGTGCTGCTCGTGGGAACCGGACGCTACGCCGGCGCTTCCCTCGCCGCGCTCCGCGAGCTCGGGGCCGAGAACGTGCGCGTCTACTCGCCGTCCGGCCGCGCCCACAAGTTCGCCAGGTCGCACGACATCGAGGCCATCCCCGAGCTCGCGTTCACCCGCGAGACCGCCGAGTGCGATCTCATCCTCACCTGCACCACCGTGGAGCACCACGTCATCGACGCCCGCCTGCTCGGGGTCGGCCGCGCACTCCTGGCCGGGCGCCCCGAGGGACTCGCGGAGGTCGCCACCCTGGCTGCGCCGTGGGTCTCTGACGCCGACGCAGGTGCCGACGGTCCTGTTGAGTGCCCGGCGGATGTCCGCCGCCAGCTGATCATCGACCTCGGGCTGCCCCGCAACGTCGACCCGGACGTCGCCCAGGTCCCCGGCGTCGATCTGCTCGACCTCGAGACCATCCGCATCCACGCGCCGCTCGAGGAGCTCAATGCCACCAGCGAGGCCCGCCAGCTCGTGGGCCAGGCAGCGAAGAAGTTCACGGCGGTCGCCGAGGAGCAGAGCCTCGCCCCGGCCGTCGTCGCCCTGCGCGGGCACGTCTTCGACATCCTCGACGCCGAAATCGAGCGGGCACGCGGCCGTGGCGACTCGAGCCAGCAGACCGAGGCCGCTCTTCGGCACCTCGCGGGGGTGCTGCTGCACACGCCGATGGTGCGCTCCCGCTCGCTCGCTCGCGCCGGTGAGCAGAAGGCGTACCTGGCCGGATTAGAAGCGCTCTTCGGGCTTCAGGTGGAGCTTCCGGCCGCGGGCAAGACCAAGACCGATACGGGCCTCGCCGACGACCTCGACTCGCCCGCAGCGGCCTCGTGACGCCGCGGGGCGGCGCGACGCTGCCCATCGACGGGCATCCGATTCGCACCGACCGGCTGCTGCTGCGCCCGCTGACCGCGGCTGACGCGGATGACGTCTACGCCTACCAGTCACTCCCCGAGGCCGTGCGGTTCCTGCCCTGGCCACTTCGCGACAGGGAGGAATCCCGCGAGCACACGCTGAAGCGGGCCGGTTTCACGCGCCTGTTCGCCGACAAGGATGCGATCATCCTGGCGGCCGAGCTGGTGGGCCCCACTGGCGAGCCCGGCCCGGTCATCGGCGACATGAGCATCTTCCTCAGGGACACCGCCAACGCCCAGGTCGCGGTCGGCTGGGTGTTTCACCCGAGCCGGCAGGGCCGCGGATACGCGACGGAGGCGGCCACGGCCGTGCTCGACTTCGTCTTCAGGGAGGTCGGCGCGCACCGGGTGTACGCCGAGGTGGACCCGCTGAACACCGCATCCGTGGCTCTCTGCCTGCGGCTCGGCATGCGTCTCGAGGGGACCCTCGTCGAGAACGAGTTCGCCGGGGGCGAGTGGAGCGACCTCGCCATCTACGCCATCCTCGATCGCGAGTGGCTGGCCGACCGCTAGCCACCCGCCCGCCTGCCTGCCCGCCTGCCTGCCCGCCCGCCCGCGATTGTCCGCAGGGCGCGAGGTCTGCAAGCATGGGCGTCATGCGCGCGGTGTATTTCGAAGAGTTCGGTGTCCTGCCCCT